>NZ_LWGE01001621.1:0-4456 GCF_001635315.1 Oleiphilus sp. HI0123 | reverse complement strand
TACCTTTTCTGAAAAATCTAGTAGGTTATCCATAGTTTATCTCTGAATTAATAGGTATTACTAAAACTAAAAAATGAATTCACCACAGATAACACCGAGCGCTTTGCTTCACAGAGAAGACAAAAAAAAGTACATATTATTATACAAATATTTTCTCGGTGTAGGCCTCAGGCTGCTCTGTGATCTCGGTGATTACATTTTTTAATTTAGATCGTTAGTCCACCATCAACGACAATACACTCGCCGTTGGTGTAGGAGCTTGCATCAGATACGAGGTAAAGTACCGTACCTGCCATTTCTTCTGGCTCTGCATGACGATGCATAGGAATCATCTGCATTGCGGCTTTGTGCATTTTCTCATTAGCAAATAACGCCCCGGCAAACTTGGTTTTAGTCAGGCCAGGCAAAATAGCATTACAACGGATACCCAGCGGTGCACATTCCTTCGCGAAGGCTTTAGTCATATTGATAACCGCCGCTTTGGTAATAGAATAAATCCCCTGCATCATGCCGGGCTGTAAGCCATTAACTGAAGCAGTATTGACGATGGCACCACCGCCATTTTTCTTCATCAATTTGCCTGCAGCGACTGACATAAAAAAGTAACCACGGATATTTACATCAACAGTTTTATCATAGGCCGCTAGGTCTGTATCAAGAATATGGCCAAAGTATGGGTTGGCTGCTGCATTGTTAACTAGAATATCGAGCTTGCCGTGCTTGCTTTCGATATGAGCAAAGCATGATTCAATCTGCCCCATATCACCGACATGGCATGCTAAGGCTTCAGCGGAACCACCCGCCTCAGTAATCGCATCGGCAACCAACTGGCAGTCATCTACCTTGCGGCTTGAAACAATAACGTGTGCGCCCTGCTCTGCTAATAGCTTCGCAATCGCTTCACCGATACCACGACTTGCGCCCGTTACCAGTGCAACTTTTCCTGTTAGATCAAATAAATTTGTAGCCATGTTTTTACCTATTAGTTCTAGAAAATATTTAAACACTAAGCACTTAAACCACCGAGAATACAGAGCGCTTCGCGTCACAGAGAAAAGATAAACACTCAACCTAAGTTCTAATACCTTCTCTGTGGAGGCCGCAGGCCGCTCGGTGTGCTCTGTGGTGGAATCAATCGAGTCTGACCCCTTTGATTAACCATATTACTCCGCTACCACAACAACCTTACCTTTAACCTCTCGGTTAAAGACTTTGGCTAATGCCTCTTTTGTGTTTGCTAAAGTAAAGACTTCATCGGTGACAACCGATACTTTGCCATCTTTATGCCAGGCAAAAAGCTCCTGCATATTTTGCAGGAAGACCATAGGTTCATGCATGACGAAGCTGCCCCAAAATACACCTATCACACTGTATTCTTTCACCAAGGCGAGATTAACTGGTAGCTTGGGAATGGTGCCTGATGCAAAGCCGATGACAAGCAAACGACCATTGCGAGCCATCGCTCTTGTGCAAGCATCAAATGCCTCGCCACCAACCGGATCGTAAACGACATCTACGCCCTTGCCTTTTGTCAGATCTTTTAGCGCTTGCTTGAGATCTTGTTCCTTATAGTTAACCAGCTCATCGGCACCTTGTTCCTTGGCGATTTCTAGCTTATCTTGAGAGGAACACACTGCAATAACCTTGGCCCCCATCGCCTTGCCGATTTGCACGGCAGCTAAGCCTGTTCCGCCTGCTGCACCCAGCACGACTAGCGTTTCACCTGACTTCAATCGAGCGCGTTGCTTTAAGGCATGATGAGCCGTGCCATGAGCACACATGATATTGGCGGCATCAATATCATTCATCTCATCGGGAATAGGCATGACTAACTTTGAATTAACAACCGCCTGCTCAGCAAAGCCTCCATATTTTTGGCTGCTACAGATTAGTCGCTGGCCAACCTTCAAGTGCTTAACCCCTTCGCCAAGCGATTCCACCTCGCCACAAAATTCCATACCGGGTATAAAGGGGCGCTCAGGTTGAACTTGATACAAGCCTTGCACTAAAAGGCCATCAGGGAAGTTAACGCCTGTCGCTTTAACGTTAATACGAACTTCGCCTTTAGCCGGCTCAGGCGCTTCGACGTCTTTAAATACCAAGGTATCTATAGGACCAAACTCTTCACATACGATTGCTTTCATTTATATTTCCTAATTTTGGAAAATCTATTTGTAGGCAGAGGGGTCAACCCCGTGCTAGTCCGCTAGCGAGCCATGTAAGGCTCTGCCTACATTAGCTTTCTTCTTTAATCACGGCCAACGCGCCCATTGCCAGAAGTGGCACATAAGCTCCGACTTTACCGGCCTGTTTACTGGAAGCGTTTCCGTCTAATGCTCGTTTCGCGACGCCTTGTGCGATCGCGGCTAAACGGAAGAAGCTAAAGGCTAGATAGAATGCCCAGTGATCAATCTTGTCGATTCCCATACGTTTGCAATATCGTGCAACATATTCTTTTTCAGTTGGAATACCTAGGCTTGTGCGATCAATACCTGCTAACCCACTCATTTGACCCGGCTTCTTTTGCCCGCCGCTAGCAGGCATACGCAACTGCATACATTGGTATGCCAAGTCTGCAAAAGGATGACCCAATGTAGACAACTCCCAATCTAATACGGCCAAAATACTAACTTCACCAGACTGCAAAGCGGCACTTGAAAACATCATATTGTCGAGGCGATAGTCACCGTGAACTAAGGAAACACGGCCGTCATCTTCGGGCAGATTTTCTTCTAACCATGCGATCAATTGATCCATTGCTGGAATCGGCTTAATTTCAGATGCTTTATATTGCTGACTCCAGCGAGATAGTTGGCGCTCAAAATAGTTCCCTGGCTTGCCATAATCACTCAATCCTGCACTGTCTAAATCGACACTATGAATCGCAGCTAGTACATCGCCCATTTGCTCGTATGCGGCGCTTCGCATTTCATTTGACGCTAGTTCTGGCAAGGCGGCATCCCAGAAGATACTGCCTGCGCAATACTCCATTACGTAGAACATGGAGCCGATAATTTCCCGGTCTTCACATAGGTGATACATGCGAGGCACCGGTACGTCAGAATCTGCTAGCGCTTGATAGACTCGAAACTCTCTGTCGACTGCATGAGCAGATTTGAGCAGTTTGCCTGGAGGCTGCCTTCTTAGAACAAAGTCCCCCGAAGGAGAAGACAGCTTGAAAGTCGGGTTTGACTGCCCCCCCTCAAATTTTGTTGCTTTAATCGGCCCAGAAAAGCCTTCGATATTGTCTGCAAGGTAAGCAGCTAGCTTAACAACATCGAGCTCATCAACATTTGTTTTTATATCCGACATACCTTCTCCTAAGCCTTACGCATCTTCATCATTTGCATTGCAGAATACCCTGCTGAGACACCACGACCAAGCTGCATCATATGAACCTGATCTGGCCCATCCGCTAGACGAATAATACGTGCCATTTGATATGCATCAGATAAGAAGAAGTCTTGGCTTAAACCTGCTGCGCCATGTATCTGAATCGCTCGATCAATTACCGTACAGGCCATTTGTGGCGCAACGATCTTGATCATGGCGATCAGGTCTTTTGCCCCTTTGTTGCCGTGTGAGTCCATTTTTGCAGCCGCTTTTAAGGTAAGCAAGCGCGCTTGTTCGATCTCGCAGTAGGACTTGGCAATGTCTTCACGCACCGAACCCTGCTTGCTCAGTGGCTTACCAAATACGACACGTTCTTCAGCTCTGACACACATTAACTCAAGTGCACGCTGTGCGGCTCCGATTAAACGCATGCAGTGGTGAATTCTACCGGGGCCTAAACGCCCTTGAGCAATTTCAAATCCACGCCCCTCACCTAGCAGTATATTCTCGGCAGGTACACGCACATTTTCGAATAAAATTTCTGCGTGACCTTCTGGCGCATCGTCATTACCGAATACTTGCATCGGTCGAACGACGGTGACACCCGGCGTGTTCATCGGTACGAGTATCATTGATTGTTGTAGGTGACGATTTTCGTTGTCCGGGTCTGTTTTGCCCATCACGATGAGTATTTCGCAACGCGGATCACACGCACCCGAGATATACCATTTACGACCATTAATGACGTAGTCTTCGCCGTCACGCGTAATAAGAGTCTGAATATTTGTTGCATCAGAGGAGGCTACATCGGGCTCAGTCATGGCAAAAGCAGAGCGAATCTCGCCTTCAAGCAAAGGTTGTAGCCATTTTTCTTTTTGCGCTTCAGTACCATAACGAACGAGTACTTCCATATTGCCTGTGTCGGGGGCGCTGCAATTAAATATTTCACTGGCAAAACGTGTCCGCCCCATGACTTCAGCCAGAGGCGCATATTCCAGGTTGCTTAAACCGTAGCCATAATCACTATCAGGCAAAAACAAATTCCATAAGCCCTGCTCTTTTGCGAGCGCTTTTAAGTCTTCAATTTGCTGAGGAATCTGCCACCTATCTTCGGCATTTTCGA
>NZ_LWGE01001620.1:0-4921 GCF_001635315.1 Oleiphilus sp. HI0123 | reverse complement strand
ATTGAAGTCTCCCCCCCGAGTCAAGACTATTTTTACACTTCTTTTAACTTTTTGATTTCTGCGCTAAGCGATTGATATTCCTTCTCTACTCGCTTGGTTTCTTTCTTGGAAAAGCCACCCAATATGCTAACAGCATGACGCAGCCTGGCACGACTCATATCTGGCCCTAAAAGCGCCATAGAATCGACTACTGACCAAGAGTTTGGTGTACCAGCAATAGCGATAAAGATTGGCTGCATGCAATCACCTATCTTAAACTCCATCACCTTGGACAAAGCCTTAATCTCGGCAAAGATATTATCTTTGTTCCAATCACGTAATGATTCCAATTGCCACAAAGCAAACTGCAACACGCGTTTAACTTGCCCTTCTTCTAGTTTTTTATGCGCAAAATCTGCAGCCTGTAATTCCAGCATACCTGAAAACATAAAGGTGCTTAATGGTGCGATGTCAGCAAAGGTCGATACACGCCCCTGTACATGCTCAACCAAAGGTTTAAGGTTTGCCTCGTTGAATGCCCAAGCTTGAGCGCGCGCCATAAATTCGTCAGCACTTAGATTTTCACGAATCCACACGCCATTCAACCAGCTTAGCTTTTCGACGTCGAAAATCGGTCCACCAAGCGAAACACGTTTAATATCGAAGTTCTCAATCATTTCCTGTAGTGTAAATTTCTCACGCTCATCAGGCATAGACCAACCCATTCGCCCCAAATAGTTAATGACTGACTCGGGTAAAAAACCAGCACGCTCATAATAATTAATACTGGTTGGGTTCTTACGCTTGCTTAGCTTGCTCTTATCCGGGTTTCGTAATAATGGCATGTGACATAGCACAGGCATATCCCAGCCAAAATACTTATACAACAACTGGTGCTTAGGTGCCGAGTTAATCCACTCTTCACCACGGATAACATGCGTGATCGCCATCAAATGGTCATCAACTACATTCGCCAGGTGATAAGTAGGCATACCGTCTGACTTAAGCAGAATTTGAGAATCGACCTGAGACCAGTCAATCTCTATCTTGCCACGTAACATATCGTCAATTTCGCAAACACCTTCGTCCGGAACTTTCATACGAATAACATGCGCATCGCCACGAGCTAAACGTTCTTTGACTTCGTCACTAGATAACTCAAGGTCACCTTTAATCCCAGGGTTTAAACCCGCCGCTTTTCGCTCTTCACGAATCGCATCAAGCTCTTCTGGTGTACGAAAACAATAAAAGGCATTACCCTGTTCGACCAACTGCTCGGCATAGGCACGATAGTCGTCTTTTCGCTCACTCTGGCGATAAGGCCCATAATCACCACCTACATCTGGACCTTCGTCCCAATCAAGCCCTAACCACTTCATTGAAGATAAAATATCACGTTCCGATTCTGGCGTGCTTCTCGCTTGGTCAGTATCTTCAATTCGAAGGATAAACTTACCTCCGTGTTGCTTGGCGAAACACATATTAAACAATGCAATATATGCTGTACCAACATGAGGGTCACCCGTTGGGGATGGTGCGATTCGTGTTCTTACCATTTGTGTCATTAACGTTATGCCTATCTGATTTTTTACTGTGTCAACGCTGGTATCGAGCGCTTAAATATTATCTGTATACCTTACTAGCCGTAACCACCAACAAAGGGGTTGTTGGCTTTTTCATGCCCTATGGTCGACATCGGGCCATGACCCGGAATGAATTTCGTTTCATCCGCCAATGCCCAAAGCTTAGATCGAATCGACTTCGCAAGCGTGTCGAAGTCGCCCTTAGGGAAATCCGTACGCCCGATTGAGCCTTGAAAAAGAACGTCACCAACGACCAATAAATCACTACCTCGATGGTAAAAAACGACATGGCCTGGCGTATGACCAGGACAATGTAGCACTTCGAGAATCTCGCTCCCCACTTCAACCGTATCGCCCTGTTCCAGCCACTGGTCAGGCGTAAAGATCTTGGCAGCAGGAAAACCAAACATCTGGCTCTGCTGAGGCAGCATATCAATCCAAAACTTATCTTCTTTATGAGGGCCAACGACAGGCACCCCACTCTGCTCAGCTAAATCCGCCGTTGCACCGGCATGATCAATATGCGCATGTGTCAAAATTACCTTATCAAGCTGAAGGCCTAAAGATTCAAGCTCAGCCAAAATTTTGGGTAAATCACCACCAGGGTCGACAACTGCCGCTTTTTTACTCTGATCGCACCACAAAATTGAGCAGTTCTGCTCAAAAGCCGTTACCGGCACTATCTTATACTGTAAACTCATGAAAAAATTACCGATAGAAAACAAGCTTATATCGCTGCTATATAGTTTGTGACAAGGGATTAAACTAATCGTCCGAACTGCACAGCAATTTTCTGACATGCATTATCCCTGAAGAAGAATGAAACTCAACCAAAAACGTATAAATGGATGCAAGGAAATGCCTTCAGTCAGCTATGCGTTAGTCACAATAAAGGACGATAACGATGCTGCTTAAATATAGCTACCCCTCAGTCAAACGGTCTTCAAAGTTTACTGCACTCATACTCGGTACAGCGCTCTCTGGCTGCTCATTTATTGAACTAAACCCTGGAGCCAAGCACATCATCTTTGCCAATGACGAGAACTGCGAATTGATCAATACATTTGAAGCGAGTGTACCGACAGAAAACGCTTTTATTACACGAAGTGATAAAGCCATAAGTGAAGAACTTCAAATTCTGGCACAGAACGCAGCATTTGAGCAAAAGGCAAATGCGATCTGGCCAGAGTCAGAGATTCTTGAGGGAAAACAACGCTTCAAGTTACTGCGATGTGACAGATAAACAAGTGCTTACGAGTACTATACCAACGCAAACAACATGGCGAGCCACAACACTGCTAAAGCCATCATACTCGCAGCAAAGCTCGCAAACCTTAGGCTGACATTGTTGTTACCCAAGTGGACAAAAGAATGTACTAGCCGCAAAGCCACATACAACCAAGCAGCGACAACTGACACAAGACCAACGCTATCCGTGATATAAGTGAGTATAACCCCAACATAAAATAAGGGTGGTACCTCAAAGTGGTTATGAATATGGCGAGTGAGAATATGGAGCCTTTGCGGCTCCTGCCCTTCATTGTATGAACGATAGTACTTCATACTAACTTCACCGCGTTTAATTGCCGCAAAGCGTGTTAACCCTAGTTTAAAAACTAAAAAAGAGGTTAATAAAAACATCGCGATAGCGGGATAGATAATTCTAACTGTATCCATAAAAGTCTCGTCTATTGTTGTGGAGTACCTATCTATTGTGCGGTATTGACTACTGCACAAACGCAAGACCACATTCACATAAAGCGAGACCTTGGTCAATCACTTGTATAGACTTGAAACTCTGTAGATCACTCAGAGAAACAAAGCACCAGAGAGCCCTTAAGACTCTAACGACTCGATAAAAGCCTGCATAAACCTGGCCGCCTCTGCACCGCTGGCTGCGCGATGATCAAAGCTCAGCGATATAGGCATAACTCGACCAACCTTTATCTGTCCGTTTTCAACGACAGGCTCATCACGAATTTTCCCCACACCCATGATCGAAACCTGTGGCGGAACAATTATAGGTGTAGCGTAACGCCCGCTTAACGAGCCAAAGTTGCTTAGACTAATCGTTGCACCAAGTAGCTTTTGAGGCTTAATCGTACGGTCATGAACTGATTGAATCTGTTTCTTCATGATTTTTCTGATTCTAGCATCGTCTAGAGTTTGCACCTTTCGAATCACCGGAACGTATAAACCCTGCGCGGAATTAACCGCCACACCTAAATGAATATCTTCGAATAACTGAATACCTAAAGCTTCCTCATCAAACCAGGCATTGAGTATTGGCTCCTTCATACACGCAAAGACAAGTGCTTTAATACATCGGAGCGTGATGTCCTCACTTTTCTTCCAAGTACAAATATTGGCATCATCGAACAGCGTTACGGCTGGAATTTGTTCATGAGATTTACTCATCGTTTGCGCCATGACTTTCCTGGCACCTGTTAATTTAGTGATTGAATCACTACATCTCCCAGGAGAACTTCCTTTCAGCTCATTCTTCTTGTAATGAGCTTCCAGAATTCCTTTCTCTGTAAGCATCCCATAAGACTTTTCACTGAGCTGTTCTGTCAGGCCTATTTTTTCTGCAAAGACCCTGACAGAAGGCGGAGCATTTAAAGTCTGTTTCTGCTTTAAAAGCGCACTGTCAGGCGGGCTGGCATGATCAACAATCATATCCTCATATTGATCGACATCCTTTTCACCTTCTGCAGTTTGCAAACTTCCAACGACCGATACGCTCTTTTGCACATTTTGAGAGACGCCTAGATACTCCGATATCGAAGTATCTTTACCTATCGGGGACTCAGCATTTTCCTTCTCAGTGTATTCTAATAACACTGAACCCACATCAACCATGTCGCCCGCTTTACAGTGAATTTTCCCGATTCTAGCTTCCACAGGAGATGGAATTTCCACAATTGCTTTTGCCGTTTCGACAACTAAAATCAACTGATCAACCAAGACCATATCGCCAGGCTTAATCTTCCACTCAATAATTTCTGCACCCTGGAGGCCTTCACCGAGATCAGGTAGATAAAATTTGCTCATAGCTAAGCCTCCTTGTTTCCGTCTGCGTCAACCGGTGTTACGGCCCTGCACATCACCGCTGCCAATTCAGTTATTTGCTCTACGCCAGGCAGGTAGCTTGATTCGTTACGAAAATATGGCATTACCGTGTCATAACCAGTGATCCTCGCCACGGGTTCCCTTAAGTAAGGGAAGGCTCTTTCAGAAACCGTTGCTGCAATCTCCGCACCCAGCCCACAGCTTCTTGGCGCCTCATGAATAACTATGCAGCGACCAGTTTTTTGAACCGACTGGATAATAGTGTCGTGGTCTATAGGAGAAATACT
>NZ_LWGE01001619.1:0-1846 GCF_001635315.1 Oleiphilus sp. HI0123 | reverse complement strand
TCGCTCGCTTAAAGCACCGAGCGGTTGCCGGGACAGTTTCTGCGAGCATGTCTCCATCTCGAAAGTGAAGGTGCCAGTCATCGGGGGCTTGAATAGTGATTTCTTGCATGGGATATCCTGAATCAAAAATTTAAGCTTATATTATGCCTGAAAATATAGGCTTCAGGAAATTCAGGGTGGGAGGACAAGGTATGGATGACTAACTTGTCTGGAGGGATCTCAGGCGCTTACTTTGCCAACTCTATTTTGCCAAGCAGGCCTGCATGGTCTGAGAGGTAAGCCCGCTGGTATTAGGCATATCTCCGTTTGACTGCTTGGCACGTAAAATTCTCAAACGCTCAATTGTGCGACCTTTCGGGTTAATTGAAATGTGACCGGCGCATTTTTTTATCCGTATTTCCCATCTACACGGGGGCTTGTCCATACGGGAATAAAGGCTAGGCAGAATAATGAAAATGCTATGATCCACAGACCACCGGAAATATTGACCCAAAGCAAGTGACTACCCGGAGCAATGGCTGGTAGAAAAAACCTAATGATGGCAGCCAGAGAAAGAATAAGCAGGGCGGGCCCTAAAGTCTTTGGTAGATGCTTAAGGTTTCGCCCTGTATGGCCCGTTGATACGCGTGCCATCATGCCCATGGTCATAACGCCAATAGCGCCGACAGCAAAAGCATGTATGGACAAATAAGGCGACAGTGAAAGTCTGGTTTCAAATACAAAAATTAAAAAGCCGATGGTAATTGAACCCAGGGTTACGAAGAAACTCCATAGCAAAGGGGATTTCCATATACCTGATGTATACCAGCCGATCATACGTATGGTCGTGATAATGACCATGAGTGCCGCAGCAGTCTGCGCGAGGGTGATATAGTTGGTAAAGAGGGTTGCGATAAAAAACACTAAAAAGACCAGCATACTTGAGATATCGAGAATTCTAGAGTTAAACAAGGTCACTTCGTAGCCTACCCCTCGTTCAATAAAAAGAGGAATAATCCGACGCCCGATGGTCAGGATCAGACCGACAACGATATAGAGGCCTGCGTAGAGGGATGTATGTGCACCTGAATCACTAAAACCAAGTGCTTGAGCATAGAAAAAGGCATTCCCGACTGCAATCAGCACTAGCTTCGAAAGAATCGCCATTTGACGCCATTGTTTGACTTGGATGATCGGCTTGGCAATAGCGTAGCCGAGACAAACGATAAAGATGAGGTCGAAGAATGCAGCGAGTGATAGTACGTTAATCAGCCACATTAGGCGTGCCAGGGCCCACAAAGAAAAGAGGATCATGAGCGGTTTGCCGTGAGGAGTCTGTAGGCCGGTCCAGTTTTTTACTGCGGTTAACAAAAAGCCGGCGATTACTGCCACGGCGTAGCCATAGATCATTTCATGAGCGTGCCATTGAAAAGGGCTGATGCTATTTGAATTAAAAGACCAGGCTTGGTTTAGAAAGAGTAACCATACGGCGATGCTGACTAAAGAAAGGAGGCTAGCACCGGCGAAAAATGCACGAAAGCCAAGGTTGAATAATGCTGGGTGTTGAGAGCTGAGCTCGTGTTTAGGTTGCATTGACGATTCCTATGCCAGCTAGTGAGGATTGTATCACTATGACTATGGTTATTTTGTGTAGGTAGCGGGTTTCATACCGTGCTTAGCTGAAGGCATGTACTAGCCCGCTAGCGAGCTATGGAAAGCTCTGCCTACTAAGTAATCAATCTTTAAGGCTAGAGGGGGGGCAAGGAAGAATCAATACCTAAAAAGTAGCAAATGATCTATTAAGGTACAAGACTCAGAGCCTTTTTATAGTGCGCGGCCAAAGGCCGAGCCTGCCTTAGGATGCTAT
>NZ_LWGE01001618.1:0-1225 GCF_001635315.1 Oleiphilus sp. HI0123 | reverse complement strand
TGTACGCTTAATAGCGCCGCAGTCGAGACTGCTGGAAGAATTACCTTGCCTGCACGTAAGTTAGTAGATATTTGTCGCTCTTTACCAAATGATGCAGTGATTGAGCTAAGTCTGGAAGGTGAAAAGATGCACCTTCGTTCCGGTAAGAGCCACTTTACCTTAGCAACCTTGCCAGCAGATCAGTTTCCGAATACTGAAGAGTCTCCTCACGATATTGCTGTGAGTTTCATGCAGCGTGACTTTAAACAGATGCTTGACGCGACTTCTTTTGCGATGGCGCAACAGGATGTTCGCTACTACTTAAACGGCATGTTGTTAGAGCTAGGTAACCGTTACGTTCGTTTAGTTGCAACGGATGGGCATCGTCTCGCACTTTCATCTCTAGCAACAGATCTTGAGCGCGATACAGACAAGCAGGTGATTGTACCGAGAAAAGGTATTATTGAGCTCGGTCGTTTGTTATCTGACTCTGAAGACGAAGTGGTGCTTTCTATCGGTGAAAGCCATATATATTCACAGATAGGCAATTATAGATTCACTTCAAAATTGATCGATGGAAAGTTCCCTGACTATAACCGTGTTATTCCTAAGGGTGGTGACAAGGTTATGTATGCGGATAGAAGTTCGCTTAAGGATATGTTTACGCGAGCAAGTATTCTTTCACATGAAAATATTCGAGGAATTCAATTACATTTGTCTGAGAATCAATTGCAGGTGTTTGCTAATAATCCAGAGCACGAACAAGCTGAAGATTGTTTGGAAGTGGATTATCAGGGTGAAGATTTACAGATTGGATTCAATGTTAGCTATCTAATTGATGTTATGAATGTTTTGTCGAGTGAAAATATTCGAATGACGCTATTGAATGCAAATTCATCGGCTTTGATAGAGTCTTCAGAGAATGATGGAAACTTATACGTAATCATGCCGATGCGCTTATAGAGTAGGGCAGGGAAGACTCTAACAGGCGCTTCTTCATTATTAGCGTTGTAATTCAGATAGTAATATAAAAGGACAAAGCGATGGGATTGTTTACAGATACATTGAAGGGAACTTTTCGTATTGGTCAGACTACAGGCATTCTTGCTAAAACAGGTGCTCAATGGTTAATCGGTAAACGGCCACCCAATCCCAAGTTATTAAGATCTATTTTTGAAGACTTAGGTGCTACCTATATTAAGTTAGGGCAGTTTATCGCAAGTTCGCCTACTTTCTTTCCTCAAGA
>NZ_LWGE01001617.1:0-758 GCF_001635315.1 Oleiphilus sp. HI0123 | reverse complement strand
CTTTAGAGGAGCAGTCTTGTTGGTTTGTTCAAGGTATTCATCAGATCTAGGTTTATATTCAACATATGGTAGCTTTAGAATAAATTCAGTACCCGAATTAGAAGACCTCATGTCTAATGAAACGCCTAGGAGTTCAGACAGCTGCTTTACGATTGCCAAACCTAAGCCGAGTCCTTTACTTCTATCTCGCTCTGGGTTTTCTAGCTGAAAGAACTCTTCAAACACTTTATCTCTAAACTTTTTAGATATACCCTTGCCAGAATCCTTAATACTAATCTTGACCAGGCCGTCATCATCTAATTTGTTTATCGATATCATGATGTCATTAGCCTGAGAATGGTTAATTGCGTTATCAATAATATTGGAAAAGATCCTTCCAAGCAGTTTTCCATCACTATGCACGTAGACACTCTTCAACGATAAATGAAATTTTATCCCTTTAGATAAAGCCTGACCTTCAAACTGATCGGCCATTTCTTGAATGATATTATCAAGTGCAACATGATCATTTTCAGGCGTTATCGCGCGCGCATCAATTTTGGAAAGATCAAGCAGTGAATCAAGCAATTCACGCAAGGCTTTTACTGACGAGTTTAGCTTAGGAAAAATCCTTTTCTGAGTTTCAACTGAGTCCGTATGACTAATCGTATAAGCGAGAAACTCTATCGACTGCAACGGCTGTCGAAGGTCGTGACTAGCGGCGGCTAGAAACTTTGATTTAGATTCACTTGCTTGCAGGGCTTCTTTGCGTTTTTCCT
>NZ_LWGE01001616.1:0-1377 GCF_001635315.1 Oleiphilus sp. HI0123 | reverse complement strand
GATGAATTGTATTTCTCGGTTTTCAAGCCTGAAACTGGGCCTGTCTGGAAGGGTAACTTAAAACGCTATCGTCTAGGATCTGACGGCACTGTTTATGATAGAGCTGGCCGTACCGCGATTGATCCAGAAACTGGTTTCTTTAAGTCTCGCAGTAATAACCCTGCTGACCCAGGCGCATGGAGCTGGTGGTCAGATGATATTGACGCTAATGATATTCACCTAGGGGGCGCTGCAGAAAACTTACCCAACAATAGTGATGACCGTAATGTGTTTACGTACCTAGGTGGCTCTAGCAACCTATCTGACGACAGTAACGAAATTTCTTACGATAACGCAGACAATATTACTAAAGAATTACTTGAATACACCGAAGCAACTGATGAAGAGTACAAGCTATTACTAGACTGGATTCGTGATATTGATGTCTTTGATACCGATAACGATAATAGTTATACAGATACTCGACACACAATAATGGACCCCCTCCACTCTGCGCCAGTGGTTGTGATATACGGTGGTACCGACGAGAACCCCGACACGGCAATATTCTTCGGTGACAACCAGGGTTTTATCCACGCGATAAACGGAAGTAATAGCACTAGTGGCACCTATACAAAAGGCCAAGGTGATGAATACTTTGCTTTTATGCCCAAAGAGCTACTGGGAATGCAAAAAACTTTATTTGAAGATTCTCAGGCTGTTGAACACACGTATGGAATGGACGGCTCCATAACAACTTGGGTCAACGACGAAAACAATGACAATGATTTATACGACTCAAATGATTTCGTCTATTTATATTCTGGCATGCGCCGTGGTGGAAATAGCTATTATGCTTTAGATGTTACAGAGCGCGATGCACCTGAATTTCTGTGGCAAATTACTGGGGGGACAGGTGGCACTAGCGGCTTCGAAGAGCTCGGTCAGACCTGGTCTAAGCCAGTTAAAACTAAGGTTAGAATGGGTAGCACTGTTCGCGAAGTTCTCATTTTTGGCGGTGGTTATGATACCAATCAAGATCTAGCAACAACTCGCTCTGAAGATTCCATTGGTCGAGCTGTTTATATTGTTGACGCAGAGACAGGAGAGAAAATCTGGAGCGCGACCCCCTCTAACTTTAGTGATATGAAATATAGCATTCCATCAGACGTTAAGGCTATTGATGTGAACGCTGACAGAATTGCTGACCAAATTTACGTGGGCGACATGGGTGGACAGGTCTGGCGCTTCGACATAGATAACAATAGAAGCAGCTCTAGTACCCTTCCTGTACATGGGGGGGTAATCGCCAGTGTGTCCGATACAGGAACCGAAAACAATAGACGTTTCTACCATGCACCTGACGTATCGGTACTAAGCGATAGCAGCAGCTTAACC
>NZ_LWGE01001615.1:0-2914 GCF_001635315.1 Oleiphilus sp. HI0123 | reverse complement strand
GCCTGATAGATGGATCTGCATCCACTAGAATTTCATCAAAGTTTACTTTCTTTTTTTGAAGAAGCGCTTTAGCACGAAAGCAAAACGGGCAGAATTTTGAAGAATACATTACGACCATTTTATTGACTCTTAGCTATTGTGTTTATTTACGAACCAGAGGCATATTGCTATTTTTCCACTCAGCAATACCACCACTCATACGGCAGACATTCTCAAAACCTTCTGCCTGCAAAGTCTTACCCGCCATTCCAGAGTGCTGACCCATTTTATCTACCAGGATAATTTGCTTATCCTTATATTTTTCCAGCTCAGTCGATCGCTCTTTCAAGTTTGCAAAAGGAATATGCAAGGCACCTGTAATTTTACCTTCAGAGAAGTCTTTCTTGTCACGTAAGTCAACGATCACAGCCTGATCTTTATTTAGTAAAAGCGTCGCCTCTTGAGGACTAACGACTCTTCCAGAACGCGATCTCTCGGTAAACCATAGTGCAGCCAACAACGCGACAAACAAACCTGAAAGCTCAATATGATTACCAATAAATTCAAATAAACGATCCATTACTCAGTCCACAACAGTAAAACCGGCTAAATTGCCAGATAAAGTAGAAGCTCTGCCCTGAGTAGCGCCAGTAAATCTTGTTTCACTCGCTCTACTCCATAGCCTCACGCAAAAGGAGTCGCATTATACACACGCCCCTCCTGGCACCTCAATAGCTAGAACCTAATGCAGCGAGAACAACTAAACAACGACACACTAATTAATTCTGACACTCTAGGTCGCCAACCGTCCAAAATAACGGTAAAATCCGCGTCACTATTGGAACCTTGTATGAGAGTAATTTCACGAGGTTCACTGCGCGCCGTTTAAAACTTTACATTAGGTAGTACGTTAATATGGGTAAACAGACCACCGCACTAATCATTCTCGATGGCTGGGGCCACCGTGAAGAAACCGATGCAAATGCTATTCGTCAAGCCAGCACACCTTTTTGGGATAAAATTTGGCAAGAGCGTCCTCATAGCCTGATTCAAACCTCTGGCATGGCCGTGGGCCTACCTGATGGGCAAATGGGAAATTCTGAAGTGGGTCATATGAACCTCGGTGCCGGAAGAATCGTCTACCAAAACTACACCCGTATCACCAAGGATATTGACGAAGGAACATTCGAAAATAACGAAGCCATCTGCAAAGCTATAAACAGCGCAGTAGAAAGCGGCAAAGCAATCCATCTTATGGGGTTAATGTCTCCGGGTGGTGTTCACAGTCATATCGACCACATCCAGGCAGCCATTAAAGTAGCGGCAACAAAAGGCGCCAAAGAAGTTTACGTTCACGCATTCCTCGATGGCCGAGATACACCTCCGCGCAGTGCACAGCCCTCTCTAGAAGCTGTGGAAAAGCAACTTTCTGATCTAGGTATTGGTAGAATCGCTAGCATGGTCGGCCGTTACTACGCGATGGATAGAGATAATCGCTGGGATCGTGTAAAACTAGCTTATGACCTTTTAACTGAAGGACAGTCTGATTATCGTTACGAAACGCCTACTCAAGCACTTGAAGCGGCATATCAGCGTGACGAAAACGACGAGTTTGTTTCAGCCACAGCCATTGGAGATGCGAACTCTGGCCAGATCAATGACGGCGATGCGGTTATCTTTATGAACTTCCGAGCAGACAGAGCACGCGAATTAACCCGAAGCTTTGTTGATACAAATTTCGAAGGTTTTGAGAAATCCAAGGCACCTAAGCTTGCCGACTTTGTCATGCTAACGGAATATTCTGCAGACATTGCAACTAGCTGTGCCTACCCTCCAATGGACCTACCCAATTGCTTGGGTGAATACATGGAGACGCTGGATAAAACCCAACTTCGAATTGCTGAAACCGAAAAATATGCCCACGTCACCTTTTTCTTCAGTGGTGGCCGGGAAGCATTATTTAAAGGCGAAACTCGCGAACTCATCCCTTCTCCAGATGTAGCAACCTACGACCTAAAACCTGAAATGAGCGCTCCTGAAGTTACTGACAAGCTGGTCGAAGCGATTAAGAGTCAAGAATATGATTTGATTGTCTGCAACTTTGCTAACGGCGATATGGTTGGCCACACAGGAAAACTCGAAGCCGCTGTCAAAGCAGCAGAATGCCTCGATAGCTGCCTGGAACGTGTGGCAACCGCACTTGAAGAAAGTAAGGCCCAATGTTTGATTACCGCAGACCATGGTAACGCAGAGCAAATGCTTGATCCCAATTCAGGACAGGCACACACCGCTCACACCACATTGCCCGTACCACTGATATATTTAGGTGATAAAGACATTTCACTCAAAGACGGTGGTAAATTAAGCGATATCGCACCCTCCTTGCTCGATTTGATGTCTATCGATATCCCTTCAGAAATGACGGGAATGTCACTAATCGGAAAATAGTCTGCAATAGCCTCAGTGTATAATAATCAATCCTTTAAGAAGAGCACTAGAGTATTCTTATGCTCTTCGTGGATTGTAGGAACCCTCTAATGTCTTGGTCGATTAACTTAATATGCATGCTAGTATTAATTATCAACATGCTCTCAAGGCTCCTCACTAATCGATGAAATACCTTCTGCTTACATTCTGTTTGTTAGCTTCACTCGTAGCAAACCCAAGTCTTGCAGAAGTTTCTCAAGAACACTCTGAGCGTGAACTCGCTCAACTTAAATCCAGCATCACCAAAATCAATCGCTGGCTGAATCGCGCTAATACTGAAAAAACCGGGCTTTCAAAAGCACTGGAGAAGCAAGAAAAAGCTATCAGCAAGCTAAGCAAGTCAATTCGTACCAGCAAAGCAAATATAACGAAGCAAACCAAAGAGCTTAAAAAGCTGGAAAAAGACCACTCTCAACAAACAAAGGCGCTAAAAAAACAGCAGTCGTTC
>NZ_LWGE01001614.1:0-2780 GCF_001635315.1 Oleiphilus sp. HI0123 | reverse complement strand
GCTGTTATCGAAGGCGAGCTTGATCTGATTCAGGTCGAGAAGCGCATTCGTGGTCGTGTTAAGAAGCAAATGGAAAAGAGTCAGCGCGAGTACTACCTGAATGAGCAAATGAAAGCTATCCAGAAAGAAATGGGAGCGATCAACGAAGGTGGTAACGAGTTCGAAGAGCTGGAAAACAAAATTCAAACGGTGGGTATGAGTGCAGAGGCCAAGAAGAAGGCTGAAGCAGAGCTTAAAAAGTTGAAGATGATGTCGCCGATGTCTTCAGAGGCCTCTGTTGTGCGGGGCTATGTTGAATGGCTTGTAAACCTTCCCTGGAAAAAGAAAAGTAAAGTTCGTCACGATATCGTTAAGGCAAGAGAAATTCTTGATGCGGACCATTACGGCCTGGAAGAAGTTAAAGATCGTATTATTGAATATTTGGCAGTGCAGAGCCGGGTTAAGAAGCTTAAAGGGCCGGTATTGTGTTTGGTTGGGCCTCCTGGTGTAGGTAAAACCTCCTTGGGGCAATCTATTGCGAAGGCAACAAACCGAAAATATACCCGTGTTGCACTGGGTGGTGTGCGTGATGAAGCAGAGATTCGTGGTCATCGCCGAACTTATATCGGTTCAATGCCAGGTAAACTGATTCAGAAGCTTTCTAAAGTCGAAGTGAAGAACCCGCTGTTCTTGTTTGATGAAATCGATAAATTGGGTGCTGATCATCGTGGTGACCCGGCTTCGGCTTTGCTTGAGGTGTTAGATCCAGAACAAAATCATACCTTTAATGATCACTATCTAGAAGTAGATTATGATTTGTCCGATGTTATGTTTGTCTGTACCTCAAACTCAATGAACATCCCTCCGGCCTTGCTTGATCGTATGGAGGTTATCCGTATTCCGGGTTACACCGAAGATGAAAAGATCAATATCGCGCAAAAATACCTGATCCCGAAACAGATCAAAGATAATGGCCTGAAAAAAGGTGAGCTCGCTATTGCCGAAGATGCAATAAGAGATGTGATTCGTTATTACACCAAAGAAGCGGGTGTTCGAGGGCTGGAGCGAGAGCTTGCTAAAGTTTGTCGCAAGGTAGTGAAGGAAATTCTAGAGTCTAAAGAGGCTATTGAGATTACCGTAGATAGCAAAAATATCGATCAGTACTTAGGTGTGCGCAAATTTAGTTACGGCATGGCTGATGAAAAGGACCGGGTAGGGCAGGTTACTGGTCTGGCATGGACGCAGGTTGGCGGCGAGTTGTTGTCAATTGAATGTAGTACTGTGCCGGGTAAAGGTAAGGTTGTTCGGACGGGGTCTTTGGGTGATGTAATGCTGGAGTCAATACAAGCTGCTATGACTGTTGTAAGAAGTCGAGCTGGCGGCTTTTATATCGATGACAACTTTCATGAAAAGCATGATATTCATGTCCATGTTCCTGAAGGTGCGACGCCAAAAGATGGGCCGAGTGCGGGTATCGCAATGTGCACGGCAATGGTTTCCTCATTTACTGGCATTCCAGTTCGTGCAGACGTTGCGATGACAGGTGAAATAACCTTGCGTGGTCAGGTCCTTGCTATTGGTGGCTTGAAAGAAAAGTTATTAGCGGCACATAGAGGTGGAATAAAACTAGTTCTAATTCCTCAAGAAAATGAAAAAGACTTGAAGGAAATTCCGGATAATATTAGAGCAGACCTCGAAATTGTACCGGTTAAGTGGATTGACGAAGTTTTAGAGCGCGCTTTGGCGTATTCTCCCGAAAGTGATGAACACAAGGAAAAAATGCTGCAAAAGTCCGAAAAAGAAGGTTCAGAGGTGAAAGATGAGGCTTCTGAGAGAATAAATACACATTAGGCGCTCAGGCTGCTTGACAGGGCTTTCGCTCAGTTGGTATAAAACAGTCTGACGTCAGGCAGCAGTAATTTAGGGGGCTCCGACCTGTCATGTGATATTTGTTAGTTGTCTTTTTGAGTATCAAAGATACAATTGACGAATGTTTTTAAAAGTGTAAGATTTCTAAGAATCAAAAAGCACATCATTATAAATTATATACAGAGATTACCTTGCAGCATTCTGCGAAAGTCTCGTATGTTTACAGTTATCTCAAAAGGGGTTTAGTGTGAATAAGTCTGAACTAATTGATGCAATTGCAGAATCTGCAGACATTTCTAAAGCAGCCGCTGGTCGTGCTATCGACGCGGTTGTAGAATCAGTTACAAATGCACTTAAAGAAGGTGATCAGGTAACGTTGATTGGTTTTGGTACCTTCTCTGTGAAAGATCGTGCAGCAAGAACTGGTCGTAACCCACAGACTGGTGCAGAAATTCAAATCGCTGCTGCCAAGATTCCTAGCTTTAAAGCTGGTAAAGGCCTAAAGGATGCAGTAAACGGCTAGTAAGCTGTTTGTTGAATCGGCTTACTTTAGTAAGTTAGAAAAAAGCCGCTCTTAGCGGCTTTTTTTGTGCCTGTAATTCGTGAATTGCTAAGTGAGTCGGAATGATTTGGGGTGTTTTGACAGTACCTGGCATAAATCTAATATGGGGCTAAACTTAAAGGATAAGCAAAAGGAGGATGTTCGCTTTGAGTACGGCAAAGATATTGTTAGTAGAAGATAATGCAGGTGAAGAAGAGTTGGCTTTGTTTGCGCTTAAAAAAGCGGGCGTAGAGCAGAAAGATGTTGTCATTGTTAGGGATGGGCAAGAGGCGATTGATTACCTGTGTGGAAAGGGGCAGTACGCTGGCCAGCAGTTCGACCCTGAGATAAGGGTGGTTTTCCTCGATTTGAATTTGCCAAAAGTTCATGG
>NZ_LWGE01001613.1:0-1343 GCF_001635315.1 Oleiphilus sp. HI0123 | reverse complement strand
GTCGTACAGATAATCACCCACATACACCGCCTCAGAAGGTTTGAGTTGCCACTCACGACATAGTTGCTGCAAGGCTCCTGGGTGAGGCTTTGCAGGGGCACACTCTCTGGTTAATATCGTGTCAACTTGTAGTCCCACTTGCTCTAACTTACGACGAGTTGCTTCTCTTGAATTTCGAGTCACTATCGCAGTTTTTAATGCTCCTATAGAAAGCTGTTCAAACAAACTTTCTACTCCAGGAAGCAGTTCAACTGATCGCGCATCGGCCATTTCGTGTTGATAAACAATGGCATTTGCCGCTTCTTTATCTTTGCCTTGCAGGGCATCGATGTAGGCCAAAATATCTTCGTCAGGCGGGCAACCCACATCTTTTCGCATTCGGTCAAAGTTGAGACTCGAGCTGACCAGCGTTCCATCAAGGTCAAAAATGATGGCTCTAATCTGTTCCGACACACACCGTGGAATTCTCCTCAAGCAACTCACTGACTCGCTCCATTTTGAAATCAAAGACTAAGAGCTAAGAGTGTACTGAAGATATATTCATAAGACCAAAGAAAACAAAAAGCGTGGCTCTCGCCACGCAAAAAACATCCTTGTCTAGCTTCACAACCAACAACTAGCATCCGATAAATCTGATGTCCTCAATTAATCGTCATCCTCACAGCGCTCTTCCATTCGCTTTAGCTTCTTCGATACCATCGCTTTAAGCTCGGCTTTCTGCTCCTCATTTAACACCGCGTGTACTTGCTGGCGAACACTCGCCATATTAAGGATACGAGCCTTAACTTTCTCAGCAGCACTTGTCGCCTGCTCTTCTGCTTGCTTCATATAATCGGCAGCGTCCGGGTCCAAAGACATCATGGCACGCATTTTCGGGAAGCCTTTTCTTTCCTTTCTGAGCTCTTTCATGGGAGCCAGAATTTCCTCAACCTGCACCTCTTGCTCTTCGCTTAAGTCAAGGCGCTTGAGCATTCTTTCCATTTTGTGGTTCATGCCATGCTCTTTATAGTGCGGCCCTGCTGTCGCAACCGCTGCAGACCCTGCGATGACCATCGCTAAACTCAAACCTAATAACTTCTTCTTAGTAAATAGACGATTACTCATGATTTCTTCCTCTCAATGATTTTTTTAATCGATTTGTTATCGACTGATAATCATTGTATTCATTGCTATGTAAATCGGGGTCTAGTAAACGTAAAGTCTCTGTAAAGATTAAATAGAAGGTAAAAAGCCTATGCTAGACTTCAAACAATTCCGTAAATCAATAAAGGTTTGATATGAGTGCCAATATATTACTCATTGAAGATGATACCGAGATCAGTGAGCTTCTAAGTAGCCTGCTA
>NZ_LWGE01001612.1:0-602 GCF_001635315.1 Oleiphilus sp. HI0123 | reverse complement strand
ACTCTTGAATATTCATCATCAGGCTACCATCACCAACAACGCAATATACGGGCACATCATCTGCAGCAAACGCTGAAGCGATAGCTGCTGGAACGGCCCACCCCATGGCTGTGTTGTTAAAGTCATGCCAAACTCTATGCCCTGCATTAGGTTTAAAAGCCTGCATCATCCAAGCGATTGCTGAGCCTGTATCAACAAATATATGCGCTTTGTTTTGAATCCTTTTTGAAAACATATCCACGAACTGGTACGGGTCAACAAACTCCCCCTTGGGATATGTCTCTGCTTTATAGCTATATGTTGTTTTCCATCCATGAATCACTTCAAGCCAAGCAGAAAAGCCTGTTTCTACATTGTACGACAGTAAATGATCAATGACCTCTTTCGCATCGTGCTGAATAAGGCAATCTATTTTCAGGTCATTACGTTCAAACTTTTCAAGCTCATTCTTATCAATATCCACTACAGCCTTCCAAGCCTGCCTTGCAAAAGTATTTACAGGAGTACCAGTGGCTTTAGTGTCGAGACGAGTACCTAAAGCTAAGACAAAATCAGCATTCTGTATCGTAAAATTCGCATAACGACTACCATGAGTTCCGAAA
>NZ_LWGE01001611.1:0-3630 GCF_001635315.1 Oleiphilus sp. HI0123 | reverse complement strand
GCTAAAGACTCGGCTGGTTCTTCTGTAGAACAAGAAGGAGGCCAGAAATGAACCTTGAGAAATGGTACGAACTACGTGATAAAACAGCCGACCTAAGCCTTAGAGAACGGGCAATTATGGCGGGTACTGCTGTGGTGATCATTGCTTTTATTTGGCTGCAGACAGGCTTCGCTGATTATGAAAAAAAGCACAAAGCTAACTTAGCCAACAAAGCATCGTTGACACAAGAAACTGTTGAGCAAAGTAATCGGCTCAGTGAGCTGACTTCAGCTTTGGCTCACGACCCGAATGCAGCACTAAGGCAAGAGCAAGAACAATTAAAAGAGCGCCTGCAGGGCTTACGTTTAAAGATAGGGCAGCGTATGAGTAACCTGGTTGCGCCTGAAGATATGGCAAACCTTATGAAAAAGGTCTTATCTGACTACAAAGGCTTGAGCTTGCTAAGTGCCAAAAATCTACCGGTAGAGCCCTTGAACGTGAGTTTGGGGAGTACCACAGACGAATCAGATAAGACTAATGATAGCGCCATTTCTGCAGAGCCTCAGGCGGTTATATTTACGCATGGCTTTGAAATGGAATTGCGAGGAACTTATTTCCAGACGGTTGAATATTTACAGCAATTAGAAAGCTTGAGCGGCTTTTACTGGAGAATGCTGAGTTATAAAGTTGATCGGTACCCTAATGCGACGATAAAAGTTCAGCTCAGTACTCTGAGCCTGGAAGAGGACTGGATCGGTGTTTAAAACTACAATTTACAAGAGCTCTTTAGTATTAGTGTTTGGCTTATGCTTAAGCGCTTCATTGTCGCTGTCCGCCAAACAAACTTATAGTTTGCCTGGCGGTGAGGTCTTGTCTGACCCAACAGCGCCGTATGGGGAAAAGAGAAAGGCTGCCGCGAAAACCAAGCGCCGTATGCCGAACTTCTCTCTCAACTATATAATGAGCGCAGGGGATAACCGCCGAGCAATGATCAATGGCAAAAAAGTGTATGAAGGAGACTTTGTTTCCGGTGCGAAAGTAAGAAGAATTTCGTCGGAGTCTGTCTCGTTGGTGTATGACGGAAGAGAAGTCGTTTTGCACCTCAATAAAATCAAACAAATTCGAAAATAACTTTAAGCGGGCCTAAGCTAAGGTTTGGTCTGCGATATAAAGCCTATAGCTACATGATTGTGGCAGGCTCAAAAGTACAGAAGTGAGAACAACATGGTAAGGTCAAAAGGCTCGTATCAAGTAACAAAACAAGGTGCCCACAGTTTACTGGCATTTTGTATGTGCTTAATTCTATCTGCCTGTGCGAATAAAAATGCGCTGCTCCAGACACCAACCGCGAACACCACGTCGGCGGTTGATCAGATAAACGATACCTTGGATGAGGCGCTTGATGAGCAGAATGAGCCTTTATCTCCCCATGCGAATGAAGAAGTGCCGCTTGCTGTTGTTGACGCACTAACGCCACAAATTGGTAATTACAATAGTGCAATAGGAAAAATTGAGCCGCGCTTTGATATTGGCGTGAACAATGTTCCGGCACGGGATTTCTTTGCCGGCCTTGTAGACGGTACAAATAAAAATATGGTTGTTCATCCTGATGTTAGTGGCAGTATTAGCTTGCAACTCAGGGATGTAACGGTATCTGAAGTGATGAGCATTGCCAAAGATATCTATGGTTATGAATATGAGGAGTCAGGCCGACTTATAAAGGTCTTCCCTGCCGGGCTTCGTACCCAGATCTTTCAAATAAACTATCTGAATGTAAACCGAAACGGCGATAGTGAGACGCGCGTTAGCTCTGGACAAATTACTCAAAACTCAAGTGGAGGAAGCTCTTCCTCAAGTGACTCCGACTCAGATTCTGGCAGTGCTAGTACGCAAAGCAGCGGTTTCGGAACTCGTATTGCGACCACTAACCAGAACGATTTCTGGCAGCGTCTGGAAAGTACATTACAGCTGATTATTGGTAGTAAAGAAGGCAACTCTGTTGTGATTACTCCAAGCACAGGTATGGCCGTCGTACGTGCTGATAGCGACACGCTTGCTTCGGTGGAGCGTTACTTGGAAAGCTCAGAGTTGATACTTCAACGCCAGGTTATTCTTGAAGCGAAGATATTAGAAGTGAGCTTGAATGAAGGATATCAGCAAGGTGTCGACTGGAGCTTCTCACGTGCAAGTGATAGTTTGGACTCATCGGGCAACCCGAAAAATGGTGTGAATTTTACCCAGCTCGCACGTCAGGTGACGTCTGGAGATGTAGGAGGTGTTTTCGCCTCGACAATAAAGCTAGGTAACTTTGATACCACGATCAACCTGCTAGGCACTCAAGGAAATGTTCAGGTATTGTCCAGCCCTCGCATCGCAACGGTAAATAACCAGAAAGCTGTGATAAAAGTAGGAAGTGATGAGTACTTTGTAACAGATATCGATTTTGAATCTAATAGTGATTCGAACTCTACGTCTACAGACATTGATTTGACACCTTTCTTCTCGGGAATTGCCTTGGATGTGACGCCTCAGATTAGTGAAGATGGCAAGATTATTCTTCATGTCCACCCAACAATTAGTAAGGTGGAAGATCAGCAGAAAATTATTTCAGTCGGTGGTCAGGACTTGGATTTGCCTTTGGCATTTTCGAGTATTCGAGAATCTGACAGTATTATTACGGCAGAAAATGGTCAGATTGTTGTGATCGGTGGCCTGATTCAAAATCGAAGTTCGGATAATAATTCCAGCGTGCCTTTCCTGTCTGAGCTTCCTTTGGTTGGAGAGTTATTCAAGCAAAAAGGCGAACAGTCTGAGAAAACCGAGTTGGTTATCTTGCTTCGCCCAACGGTGACGAACCGTCGAGTCATTCGTCAGGATATCAAAGCAAGCCGAGACCGTTTTGGCGAGTTTAGAGATGTAATGGCTGCACCTGTCCAAACCAGTTTTTATTGAGGTTTGGACTTAAGTATAAGACTTGTCGTCTAAAATAGAGCAACTTGATATGTACGAGTCCTTTTTTGGCTTAAATGAAGCGCCATTCACATTGACCCCAAACACTCACTTCTTTCTCAAGTCGGAGACGCATCAACACGGTTTGGAAATGCTGTTATGGGCCTTGAATAACAAAGAAGGCTTTATCAAAGTGTCCGGAGAAGTCGGTACCGGTAAGACTTTACTGTGTAGGAAACTTTTAAACTCTCTCGAAGACCCTTTCGTTACTGTCTACTTGCCTAACCCCCATTTTTCACCGGCAACACTCTATTGCCTGATCTCTGATGAGCTCGAAGCTGCTTTGGAAAGCGCTAGTCCGGCAAATAGTGAAATAATAATTGAAGAGCCTAAACAGCTTGGCTCGGTTGCAACAGATCAGCATGTACTGGCTTTGGGAAATATCCAAAAAGCTTTATTGGCCTTGGCTGCACTCGATAAACAAGTCGTTCTGGTGATTGATGAAGCGCAATCGATGCCGGAAGACACTATAGAAGCCTTGCGCTTGCTCACCAACCTGGAAACGGAATCGGCAAAACTGATGCAGGTTGTACTCTTTGGTCAGCCAGAATTGGATGAAACGTTGAATAGCAAAAGTCTTCGACAGCTGCAGCAAAGAATAACGTTTCAGCATGAAATTCGCCCGCTCGATAGGGAGGGTGT
>NZ_LWGE01001610.1:0-2318 GCF_001635315.1 Oleiphilus sp. HI0123 | reverse complement strand
AGCAGTGCCTACGCAGCTTATTCTCGCTCGTAGTGAAGGAGTGATGGTTCTAGGAGCTTTTGGAAATCCAGCAGCGTGCGAGACCACTAATTCAAATATCATAAACGTTGATAGAGTTTGGGTTCCACGCAGTCATGCAGAATATGAAACCATATACTCAACGCTTTTGGCTGCCATGATGGCGAGTAAGAAAGTTAATTTTTATATTCACTCTTGTACTACAGTCCCTTGGTTTGGTGGGGATATGGCTGAGTATAACCAAATGACAGTTGGTGATGTACGAATATTTAAGGATTAATGTTTAAGTCTCATTTAGGTTGAAGCCGGAAGCTAGTTCAAGTAAAGGAAACTATCAGCGTGAAATATCTATTATTATCTGTTTTATTATTTTTTTCGGAACTCTCGAATGCTAACCCTTTATGGACGCCAGCAGAAGGGAGTCTAGTTGATATCGTAAATCCGGGGACAAGGTCTCAAGGTGCCACATATTTTACCTTGAAAGGCGTGTCGTTTTCAGGCTGTACTAAGTCAACGGGCACAATTCTGTGGAAGGATACCAATAAAAACTATAACGAGATTTATAGCCTTTTGTTGGCTGCAAAGATGGCTAATAAGAAGGTCAGGTTGTATTACAAGAGTCCTGATGGGTGTGACTATCCAGAGCTAATTCAGGCCTATATGTTGTAAGTTATGAATGGTTAATCAAAGTCGATATTAGGTTGATAACGGAAACTTCGTTTGGCTTAAAGCTAACATTGTGAAATATCTTATTGAATGATTAAAAGGAACATTTAATGAAAAAAGTAAGTGTAATAATTCTAGCTTGCTTTGTTGCATTGCCAGTTTTTGCTGGCGGTTGGACAAATGGTGGACGCATTACCGAGATTGAGATTGTAAGGGCTCAAGGTTTTATGGTTAAAGGTAATTTTGGTGATGCGAATGATTGCGGGATATCAGATTATCTTTGGGTTCCTATCGATAACACTCAATATGATATTACTTATTCGACCATCTTAGCTGCTTATATGGCGGGTAAAAAAATTAAAGCTTACGCACATGAATGCAGAGAGATCGGGTGGCATGGAGGGTCTTACAGCACTATGACAAGTTCTGGTGCGATGTATTTAAGGGATTAATAACAGTTATAGGTTGGTTGTAGAAGCTGATTTAGGCTTTTTAAATAAGCTACTTTTGGCTCATAAGATTATATTGGGATAGGTATTAAATAATGCGAGTGTTTTTGTTAGCAGTGGTTTTAGCGCTTTATTCAGTAAACTGTTTTTCCGCTACAGAAAGTAGTTTTGATACCAAAGTCGAGCGAATTTTTGCCTACACTGAGTTTGGTAATGGGGATGTAGGATTTTGGCTTACTGAAAATGAAGGGAAGGAGTGCTATGGATATTGGATGTCACCAATTTCGAAAGGGTTTGATGCAAATTTCAGTTTATTACTCTCAGCTTATCATGCGAACAGCAATGTAATCGTATATGGAAAGCTAGGTGATGATAATCGGTGGCCTGGGTCAACTTCCGGGCACTATTGTAAAGTGGATGTAATTATTCTCAAAAAATAGGTGGAAATGTACGATGCCAGAAGCGTTTTCTGGAATGGCTATTTTAGGTTGTTAGTGGAAATTAAGGATATGAAAAAAATACTAGCTGTATGCTTATTGTGTATTTCAAGTGATTTATTTGCCTACGAGTATTTAACCGATCTATCGGGGCCAGGTGTCACTATCAAAAGATATTTTGTACATAAAAATGGTGGTTTAAGTTTGATTTTGAATGAAAACGTCCCAAAAAACTCGGAATGTAACGTTAAGAATCACGTTTATATTAAGCCTGATATAAACGGTCAAAGTTTAATGACATCGGCAGCACTAGCTGCTTTTGCGTCGGGTAAAGCAATAGGTCTTCACGGAGATGGTTGCGAGACTATTCCATTCTGGGGCGGAAGTTCTACAAGACCGATTGTGACTGATTTATGGGTGTTTGAGTAAATATTAAAGTTTTATTTACAGTTAATAGAGGTCGGTTTAGACGGTCTCAAATAGGTTGATAGTAGAAACTTCAAGCTTCAACCGGGCGTTGTTAAAAAGAGAAAAATGGAGAATCACTCAGTGAAGAAAGTTATTCTGACGCTATTATGTCTTGTATCATTTCAGGTCCATGCTTGGGACGCCAATGGTAAAGTCAAAATAACAAAGTTAATTGCTCAAAATTCGCCGGGGCTGTTTATAATTGAGACTGAGCCTTCGACAATTGGCAATACTAGTTGTACTTATCATGTCAAACCGCGGTGGGATGCATCAGCAGTTC
>NZ_LWGE01001609.1:0-1636 GCF_001635315.1 Oleiphilus sp. HI0123 | reverse complement strand
ATGTTGAATATCGGCAAGAATTTCATTGTGATTGCCACGTAACTTCTGCACTGCCTGGCCAATATATTTGGCTCGCATCGGGTACATGGCGGCAAAGCCTAAGTCTTCTAGCTCTACCCGAATGCTGTTGATGCCCAGTCGGTTGGCAATTGGCGCGTAGATATCCAGGGTCTCGGTGGCAATGCGTCGACGCTTTTCGGCATGCAAAGGCCCCAGCGTACGCATATTGTGCAGGCGGTCTGCCAGTTTGACTAAAATGACACGAATATCTTTGGCCATCGCCAAGGTCATTTTCTGGAAGTTGTGGGCCTGCGCTTCGGCTTTGGACTTAAACTCTATCTGCGTCAGTTTACTTACGCCATCGACCAGGTCAGCGACAGTATCATTAAACTGCTCGGCTAACTCTTCTTTGGTAACCTCGGTGTCTTCAATGACATCGTGAAGCAGTGCGGCCATTAGTGTTTCGTGATCCATGTGCAAACCAGCAAGGATCTTGGCAACGGCTACCGGATGGATGATGTATGGGTCGCCACTTCGACGGTACTGACCTTCGTGTGCATCTTTAGCACACTCGAAAGCCTGCAAGATCATAGAGACCTTGTTGTCATCCAGATAAGTTCTGACTGCCGCTTCGAGTGATTCTATCAATGCCTGTTCTGCCTGTTCTTTAATAATATGTTTCTAGAAACACGAGTGCCTTAAAATACGAGGGGGATAAGCTCTAAAGCAAAAAAAAGCCGAACGTTTCCATTCAGCTTTATGCGCTCTCACCTATCTTAAGTGAGAACAGATGATTTTCAAGAGTAATTCTCAAGAAAACCACATAATTTATTCATTTTTCAGCAGATTAAGAAGAAATCTCTTCGCGCTTGATCACATCATCATTGATCAAACCTTCTGCAATTTCACGCAAGGCAACAACAGTAGGTTTGTCATTTTCCCACTCTACGAAAGGCTCTTTGCCGCCATTTGCTAGTTGTCTGGCTCTCTTGGTTGAAACCATTACCAATTCAAAACGGTTATCAACGTGATCTAAACAATCTTCAACGGTCACTCTAGCCATTAAATTTTCACCTCTGGAAAAGACGCACTACTCAATAAATAAGGCAGAACTACAGTCCCACCCAAAAACGACCGAACATACTACGAAAAACGCTCTAAGAAGACAATAGCTCGGTCAATATTTCTTCATGCTGCGCGCTTTGACTGGCGGTGTCTAGCCGATTTGATTTAAAAATCGACAATAGATCGCTTAATGCATCGCCAAATTGATCGTTAATAACCAGATAGTCGTACTCATGATAATGGCTACTTTCACTGGTTGCATCGGCCATGCGGCGCTCAATGACTTCTTCACTATCTTGGCCGCGCCCTTGTAAGCGTTCGCGCAAGGCGGCTTTAGATGGAGGTAGGATAAAGATGCTCACGGTATCTGGCATCAGTTCTCTTACTTGCTGCGCACCCTGCCAATCGATTTCAAGAATAACGTCTTGCCCAAGCGCCATACGCTGCTCAAGCCAGGTCTTGGAGGTACCGTAGTAGTTATCGAAAACTTTTGCATGCTCTAGAAAGCCAGATTCAGATATGAGCTGCTCAAACTCGGGGATGCTGACAAAGTGATAATTAACGCCATCGA
>NZ_LWGE01001608.1:0-3924 GCF_001635315.1 Oleiphilus sp. HI0123 | reverse complement strand
GGAGTGACATTTCATAAAGTAATAAATACTGTGAGGCGAGCTCTGCATTATCAGGGAGTTTATATGCGCTAGGGTCATCACCATGCATATTTTTGTTCAGACGCTTCATGACATCAGTAAAGGTCGAGACGTGTTGAACTTCTGGTTGAAGCTTTAACCAGTTTGCTGCCTTTTCAAGGTTTGCCAAATACTCAGGCTCGTTGATTCCACCTTCTTCCTCGGCTTCAACAATAAAGGATATGTAGCCTAAGCCGGTGAGCCTTTCTCTGGTAAAATCAGCTGCCTGTCTTTGTCTCATTGGCTCGTCAAAATACTCGACCCATACGTCATTCAATTCGTTTTGAGGTAAGAAAGAAATGCTGCCAGCCATAATAACCATTGTGCCAATGAGTAGACGTTTAGAGTGTTTGATGACCCAGTTTGATAGCGTAACTGTCCAGCCGCCTTCTTTATGCTCGCGTGATTGAACTCGGAATGGCAGAAGCATAATGAGTGCAGGCAGTAGCAATACAGAGAATCCCCATGCACCAATTACGCCTAAGGCGACAATATTTCCTAAGTCCCGGAAGGGAGGGGAGTCGCTAAAGTTCAGAGACAAGAAACCAATTACGGTTGTGACACTGGTTAAAAAAACGGGTTGCTGATTGATACGTAAGCTTTCGATAACAGCCTGAGCCTTGGTTTTCCCTGACTGCATTTGCTGGAAGAAAGATGCCAGGATATGAATCGAATCGGCGATTGCTAGTGTCAGAATCATTGTTGGTGCATTGGCGGATGCGGTGGTGATATCCATACCCAGCCACGCAGAGATACCAAGCGCGAATAGGATTGAAGTAATAATGACAACTATGATGGAAAAGCTACCTGAGAAGACCGTAATGATGCTCCGGCTTGCAGCAAACATGTAGATCGCAATGCAGGTGATGGCGATCAAAAATGCTAAGGGGACGATATGCGATAAGTCATACATCGCCGCATCTTTGAAGGCATTGTCAAAGATGATTTGTCCGGTCACATATACAGTCAGGTCGGGATACTTTTGATTTAAATGAGCTTGAATCTCGTAGGCTGCAGCGGCTACTTCGGGTGTTTCTTTACTAGGATCCAGCCCAGGCATTTCCATAGAAACGTTGACGCCGGTAACATCGGCGTTAGCGGCGATGAGGCGCCCGGCAATTGAGGGCTCATTGAGTGCGACACTCTTTGCGTACGCAATTTCACTGCTCGATAAATTGCTTGCATCTGTAACCAGGTTGTCTACCAAAAGGTCATCGTCTTCTGCAATAGTGTGTTGGTAATTGGTAATAGAGTCCACGCGTATTGAGTAGGGAAGTTGCCAAGACATTTCGGTAAGCTCTTCAATGATGCTTAAAGTCTCTCGAGTAAATATATGGCCATCTTGGGGGGCGAGGACAAACATGACGTTGTCACTTTTTGTAAAGGTTGCCTGTAAATCTTCGAAGGCTTTTAGGTGGGGATTATCATCACTAAAATAAATCCGGTAGTCGGAGCTAAATTTTGTTTGCGGTAAACCTGTGGCGGCAAGAAATACCACAAGCAATGAGGCGAATACCACCAGTAAGCGAAACTTAACAAGAAAATGGCTTATGCGTTCAATCATAGCGTAACCTACCTAATGTTTCTATTGCCGCAGAATGCCTGTAGCGAGCATGATAACTATACTTAAAGGTTGTGACCGGCGGTCATGAATTTAGAATACTACGCTTTGAACAGTGTGAATACAATGAATAAAGATATTTGAAGCTAAGAATAACTTTTCTAAATATGGAAAAGTAATAATGCTAATGGCTTAATAATGGGATAATTGCTGTGACGGAAAATCTTCTTATAGGTCTTATAGTATTGGCTTGAGAAAAATAAGTTTCGATCCTTGAAACTTTAATAGTGGTCACTAAGTGCGAGGGCTAGCGACTAACAGAAAACGAGTAGAAAACTTTATATGTTGCGTACAAAGGTGATTATCTGGAACGTAGTACTATTCCATGGCTATTTCCTTTTGCAGACGCCCCCTCAAGCGAGTCAAACTCTTCATTTGATAGGGAGTTTGTCCAGGCAATTACTGCGTGGCAGGTGCCTGCTTCAAGCGCGCGTTTGCTTAATTCTATCGCCGATATAGATTCAGATGAGCGAAGAATCATAATTTCTTCCATTGCAAGCCCCTGGTGTTGTTCTTGCCACTTTTTGAGCAGTTGAATAGGCGGGTCAATCCAGGCAAGCCAGCGTTGTTCCTGATTTAACTGGCTCAGCATAGGAAGAACCATTTGAATGCAGTCAGCCTTATCTTTAGCGATGATAATTTCCGTGACATTTGCTGCGACATGCTCAGTCTGCTCGTTGCTTAGAGAGGCGCCAGAAGTTGAAGAACTTAAAGGTTGAGCAGGGTAAGTTAGCTGTACCGGGCTTTGGCCAAATTGGTTAATAGTATTTAGGTCGTCAAGATAGTCTGACTCATAAATAGATAGCTGCTTCATTGGATACCCTCCTTACGGATAACGCCTACGCCCAGACCTTCAATTACTACATCTTGTTCTCTCAGGTCGATCACGATGGGATCAAACTCTTCATTCTCGGCAATAAGCTCAACGATGTGTTTGTTTTTATTGAGACGTTTAACCGTTACTTCTTCGCCCACTCTGGCAACGACTATTTGCCCATTTCGAGCTGTTTCGGTTTTATGGACTGCAAGCAAATCTCCGTCGAGTATGCCGATATCCTTCATGCTTTCACCTCTTACGCGTAATAAGTAGTCAGCAGAAGGAGAGAAAAACTCTGGCGCAAGTGTGCAGTAGTCTTCGATATTTTCCTCACCTAAAATCGGGTTACCAGCAGCGACTTGACCAACAATCGGTAAACCCTCGGGAATATCGCTTTGCGGTAAGCGGATGCCACGGCTGGCTCCGGGGACAATCTCAATCGCGCCTTTCTTGGCTAGTGCCTTAATATGGTCTTCTGCTGCATTGGCAGAGCGAAAGCCAAGTGCCAAAGCTATTTCCGCACGAGTAGGTGGGTAACCTGTTTCATCAATATTTTGTTTGATGAGTTGCAATACTTCGCTTTGTCTCTTGGTGAGCTTTAGCATGCCGTGTAGTCCGTTAGGTTGAGTTAATGTTTATCTGTGTGAATAACCAGTACCTGTAAATGTATACAGTAAAATGTATTTTGTAAATGTTTTGGAAAGAACTTTTCCATATATTTTATTGAAAGCCATTTTTTACCCATGCATGATGTAGCGAAATTGCACAGTAAAAGGCGGGCGAAAACTTGAATCTATCGACAAATAAAATAAATACCATCTTCCACAAAACTTCTACTTTGCTTCTTACGAGTGCTTTAATGCTTAGTAGTGGCAATGCCCTCGCGAGTGTTGAAGGTGAGTTAGGTTTTCAAGCGCGTACCTTTGTGGAAGAGGGGCTTGCCGATCAGAGTCAATTTCAAAGCTCCCTAAGCGGGCAGATAGAATTCGATACATCATTAGGGCAAGGAGACTTTGTTGCCAAGGTGTTTGGTCGTTACGACTTTGAGGATGATGAGCGCACTCATTTTGACTTACGCGAAGCGCTCTGGACCTACTATGGCGATTCCTGGGAGTTGCAAGCGGGTGTCGGTAAGGTGTTTTGGGGTGTCACAGAATCTATGCATCTCGTTGATATCGTTAATCAAAGCGACAGTGTTGAAAACCCCGATGGCGAAGACAAGCTCGGTCAGGCGATGCTTAAGTTTTCATTAGAGCGAGACTGGGGAACGATTGACCTTTTCTGGTTACCGTACTTTCGCGAAAGAACCTTCGTTGGCGAAGATGGTCGCTTATCTGCAAGCCCTTTGCCGGTAAGTAATGATGAAGCAAGCTATGCATCGGGTGCACAAGAATGGCATAGTGACTTTGCTGTCCGTTATTCACATTAT
>NZ_LWGE01001607.1:0-958 GCF_001635315.1 Oleiphilus sp. HI0123 | reverse complement strand
ATCAAATCCCAAACCATGCAGTAACTTTTCCACGATAACTGGTGCTTCATAGGCACCTATGTGCTCCAGCTCTCCATGGAGTTCAGCAATTTTATGGTCATCGTGTGCGGCTTCAGCTTGTTTTAATTCAGCCTCCAGACTACGGAGCTGCTGATGGCCATCGAGCACATAATCTTTAGCCGTTCGCTCTCCTGCTGTGACTTCCTGAGCCATATGAGAAACACGGCAGTTACCGGGCAAAGAATAGGCACCCGAATCCGGGCTAAGTTCGCCTAAGATAAGTTTAAACAAGCTTGTTTTTCCTGCCCCGTTGGCGCCAATAATCGCCACACGTTGACCGGCATGCACAAGGGCATTCGCCTCGGCTAATAAAGGCTCCGGGCCTCTTCGTAGGGTCAATGCATCGATCTTTAACATTCAGGAAACCTGCCTTTACTGATAAGATATGTCTGGATGGCGCAGACGGTAGCGGATATCCTACGCAACATCAATCCTAAGATGCCGATAAATTCCTATGGATTTATTTCGATTTACACTTATCAAATATGCTCTAACCAAATGACTCATAGCCGCCCCTCTATCACCGCAATATCGGCAGCAGAAATGAACGCCCTCTCTCTAGAGAATGAATTTTGGCTATGTTCACTTAAGCTGTGGAAGAATAAAACACTGCAAGACACCTTATTAGACCTACAAGATGCCCAAGGCTTTCGCGTCAACCTATCACTCTTTGCAATGTGGGCTGGGCTTATGAAAAAGAATATTACACCGCTGCTACCCAACATCAACGAAGAGCTAGACTCTTGGCACGAACAAGTCGTTGCACCACTTAGGCAGGTAAGAAAAAGTCTACCCAAAGGTGCGCTAAGAAAGGACGTTCAGCAAAACGAGCTGCAAGCCGAACAAGTCGAACATGCTTTACTGTTTAAGCTATCTCAGACGATTCCATTTGAGCAGA
>NZ_LWGE01001606.1:0-616 GCF_001635315.1 Oleiphilus sp. HI0123 | reverse complement strand
GTATAGGTCGCAATATTAACCACGGCTGGCGCTGACTCCTTAATGATCGGCGCGAGAGAGGGTTGTGAATTTCCTTCTATCAGACGTTGCGGAAAGCCAGCGGCTTGAAGTGAAAAAGAGAAACTTAAGCTGAGCAAGATGAACAAAGTCAAACCGTATTGCTTGAAGTTAAAAAACACATTATTTGATAATTGATTAAGACGCATCTTTTTATTGTCCTTCACTGGGTATTACAGGCGATATTATAAGCTCAAAGGTGTGATTGTTGGGAAGTTCTTGCATAATACTGCAAAAGATTTGCTGAGAGGAAAAGCATGAGCAAGCAATATGATGTAGTGATTGTCGGTGCCGGTATGGTCGGCGCTGCCATTGCCTGTGGATTGGCTCGATCGAACTTTAAAGTTGCGGTCATTGACCCGCTATTACCCCCTGCGTACGTAGAAGGCGAAGCACCTCACATTCGGGTATCGGCGATCAGCTATGCGAGTGAACAGATATTAAAAAACCTGGGTGCATGGCAATATATCGAAGGCAAACGCTTATGTCCTTATCGACGTTTAGCAGTAAATGAGATGCCTGCTAAAAAGGGGCTATCTGCCTTATTGCCTGACATCTC
>NZ_LWGE01001605.1:0-1524 GCF_001635315.1 Oleiphilus sp. HI0123 | reverse complement strand
TTAACCACCTTGGCCATTGTCTTTGGAACACTGGTAATCATCCCTGATCCCGTGATGGGAGGACTGGCTGTCTCCTTGATTTTTGGATCCATCAGCTCGGCGATTTTAACCGTGCTTGTTGTGCCGCTATTGTATGGGCGAAAAAACAAATACTGAATATAGTATGGCCCGATTTTTTCAATGAGCTGGAATTGAAAAATAATTATGTAGAGAGTTGATTATGAATAATCGACTTAAAAGTGCAGTGGCGCTAGATTTTGTTTGCGCTCAGCAATTGAAGTCTTATTTCTCTTAAAATAGCTAATGCGATAATAGGAAGTTTCTGGATAGTTTTGTGTCTGCTCTTCTCACATTCCCGATGTAACTGATCAGGTCAATATTGGCCTGAATATCCAAACTTTATTGTCGATGCCGAGAGTCCGACTTGCGGACATTTAGGCCTTAGTGAGCTCGTTAGTTTAAGTACAGCCTATATTCTAAGCTGTAAGGCCAAGTTCGAGCCGATACATCTTAGGCGTAGCTTATTAAAGTTTTGCCCTCATCTAGTTCTAGGTGAGGGGTATGGTTAAAACCCGACAGCACCATTCGGTCCCGCTTAATATCGAAACTAGCGTAGCTTGCGTTTTTAATCTGAAAGTTAATATCAATCATCTGCTCTACGCTTAGTCCCATCACTTTTCTTATCGCCATCGAAATTGCGCCACCTGAGCTGACTAACATAACGGTATCATCACGATCCGCTTGCTGTCGAATTGCCTCTAAGCCAGTTTCAATTCTGTACTCAAAGTCGCTCCAAGATTCATCTACCAGACCTACTAGGTCGTTATTCGCCCAGGCAAACATAGCTTTTTTCAATAACTTGAAAAAGGTGGCCGGGTTGGAGTCTCTACTTAAGTTAAACGCCTGGTCGCTATTAAGTGACAAATAAGCTTTTATCAATCCCTTAAAGTCGAATTCATTCCAGCGCGGATCAGTTTCGATAGCTTGATTATATTGCAATGAGCGAGTGATCGCGTCAGCGGTTTCAATATGCCTTTTTAAGCTGCCGCAAATAACTCGACTGGGCTTGATAGAAGTGCTGTCAAAATATTCACCTAGTAAATGGGCTTGTTTGTGGCCGAGATCAGAAAGCTGGTCATAGTCTTGCTTTCCTAAAGAGGCTTGTGCGTGCCGTGTAAGTATCAGTGTTGCCATTTAATCGCTCTAAGCATGGATAAATATTAGTTGGCAAAGTCTATGGAAGTAAGCAGTATTCAGCAAGTTTATTCAATTGATGGCAGTGCATTAGCTTGGATTATAGTTCGTGCGCTGAACAGTGTCTCCTTTAGTATGAGAGCCTGTTAACACCTTAAAAGACTCGTAAGAAAATCCACATATATAAACAAAGAATAAGTTTGATGCAGGTTAGGGGTAACGGTAATAAAAATACTTTTAAAATGTAAGGAAAGGTAATCTGGTACTAGATATAACTTTAGGTGAGCTACTTAAAAAATTGAATTACGAAGTAAAAATAGTTTAATCGAT
>NZ_LWGE01001604.1:0-1063 GCF_001635315.1 Oleiphilus sp. HI0123 | reverse complement strand
GTCTATCATGCCGCAGAAGAAGAATCCAGATGTGCCAGAGTTGGTACGAGGCAAGTCGGGCCGGGTAACGGGTCATATGATTTCTCTATTGATGTTAATGAAGTCTCAGCCTTTGGCATACAACAAAGATAACCAGGAAGATAAAGAGCCATTATTTGATGTCTTGGATACCTTAAAAGGTTGTTTGAAGGCCTATGCTGATATGATTCCGGCGATTGAGGTGAAGGCTGAAAATATGAGAGAAGCAGCACGTAGGGGCTTTTCAACCGCGACTGACTTGGCTGATTATTTAGTCGTTAATGGTGTGGCTTTCCGTGATGCGCATGAAATTGTTGGTAAAGCCGTGGCATATGGTGTTGCTGAGGAAAAAGACCTTTCAGACATGACACTAGAAGAGTTGCAGGTGTTTAGCGATCAGATTCAAGAAGATGTATTTGACGTTCTGACGCTTGAAGGCTCTGTTAATGCACGAAATCACCTGGGCGGGACGGCACCTGCACAGGTTTCTGCTGCGGCTGACAGAGTTCTTGAAAAACTAGCTGCACGTTAACTTGTCGTGCCTGACTTGATTGGCAGGCGACAGATATAGGTTGTGACGCCGGCACCTATGCAGCTAAGCATAATGACGGCCCATAACTTGCCAATGATGAGTGCGGATAAAAGCATGCTTCCCCACATACATATTAGTATCCGGGTTCGAATGTTTTTGTCCAGGCCTTCGCCGCTTTTCCAAACTGAAATGATGGGGCCTAGCTTCGGGTGTTCGTGTAACCAGCGGTGAAAACGTTCCGATGAGTGAGTGAATAACCAGGCAGCTAATAGTAAGAAAGGTGTTGTCGGTAATATCGGCAAGAAAATACCAATCACGCCAAGGATGACGCAGAGCCACCCCAAGGAGGCAATAAGTATTTTGACGCTGCCTTTCATTACTACTTTCCTGACAAATACATTTACGGTTCTTCCATTGTAGACCTTTAAATAGCTTTCTATAAATATAGAGGCTATTTTTTGTAAAAAATTAGCGCATAGACACTATTCTACCAACGCGGGATAATGTGTCTTT
>NZ_LWGE01001603.1:0-1516 GCF_001635315.1 Oleiphilus sp. HI0123 | reverse complement strand
TCTTCAACATCTTAATGCCTTCATCAACAGCATAACCTTTAGCTATTCCGCCTAAGTCAAGAGCGACTCCAGGAGAGCTAAAGCGTACTGTTTGAGCACTTCTATTTAAAACAATATGGCGATAATCCAGTACTGGCAACTTCGCACTGATTTGAGAATCAGAAGGCTGCGCGTGTTGTCGGTAATCATATAAAAAACCAACCGAGGCAAAGCTGATATCAAAGGCACCTTGAGATAAAGCCGACACAGACAAAGACTTTTCGAGTAAGCTAAACAGCTCAGTCGATATCACTAGCGTTTGCTCAGAGGCAAGTCTATTTACCTTGGAGAGCTCAGATTCAGAAATATACCGCGACATCTTTGCCTCGATATCATTAAAGCGATTCAGCACTGCGCGCTTAGCCTTCTCTGCTTTAATCTTATCGTCTAACCAAAACTCCAAGCTTAAGTTGGTCGTCATCACCTCTGCAGAAAACTCATGCCACTCGGCTTTCAAGGGCATGCTAAGAAAAACTAAGAAGCAAATGAGAAAACTCAAACAGTTTTTCATAATGTTATCCAAAATATCTCTCCAACCACGACGAATAGACCCATCCTAAAATATTGGTTAAAATCAATAAACCCTCTTGCTGGAACAACACAATGAACTTGGCACCTAGTAATAAAACTATTGATGCACTTAAGAGTCTCTCTCTTAAAGAAGCGAGTCGAATTGAACTTGTCTGGCTTTATGGTTCACAAGCGAATCATACCGCTGATTGCGCGAGTGATTATGACCTAGCGATAGCGCTACATAAGGAATGTAATCAAGCAGACAAATTCATTCAAGACCTTGAGTATCAATGGTCAAATAATCTAGACCAGAATATATCAATCGTTGATATTAACTCAGTGCCCGTGCCATTGGCTTACAACATTATTGATCTCGGCACTCCGCTCTACATTGGCAATGACTTGCGCCTTCATAGCGAAGAACAGCGAATATGGTCATTATGGAGTGAATATGCCCATGAACACCAGCAACATTATCCTTAAACGGCGTTCCAGAGAATTTACTATGTCGACATACCAAGCCTATGTATTTGCCATCAAAGAACAAGTCGCTCAGCACTTGGCTGGTTTGGATGAGTTGGCCTGCACCATTCAGAAACGCCCCTTAACATTTAACGAACGTAGCGCTGTAGAAAGGAATCTACAGGTTCCTATCGAGGCTGCTATTGGCTGCTCAAAGCACTATCTCAAGAAGATATCTAAACCTGTTCCTTCGGAAGCCCGAGCTAGCATTGAAAGAATCTACGAACAACTCGCCATTACCACTCCTGAAATAAATGAAATGCGCGGCGCAATAGGCATGCGAAACGCCATCATTCATGACGACCTTAACCTTGATTGGAAAAAGTTAGAAGCCATACTTGCAAAGCAAAAATACTATAATGTGAAAGATTATATCAGCCTACTCTGTTCTGCACTTCTTAGCGAATAGCGCGTTTTTTTAATACCTTTTCTATGGCTACGT
>NZ_LWGE01001602.1:0-1051 GCF_001635315.1 Oleiphilus sp. HI0123 | reverse complement strand
GGAATCGTAGTCGATCCGATAGGAGCGCTACTGGCTGTTTTGGTATTTGAATTTATTGTATCCAGCGGTATGAGCAAAAGCCTGGCCTTTGAGCATGTCTTGCAGACTTTTGGTTCGACCTTGGTGTTGGGGGTGGTCTTAGGCTGCTCTTCAGGTTATTACTTGGGGAGAGCATTAAGAAGTCATTGGTTACCCCAGTTCTTGCAAAATGCCGGAACACTGACGTTTATGTTGGGTATCTTCGCATTTTCTAACTTTTTGGTTCACGAGTCGGGTCTTTTGACAGTGACCATTATGGGGATCTGGCTGGCGAACATGAAAGGTGTGCCGGTTGAAGATATTCTCGAATTCAAAGAGTCGCTCAGTGTTCTTCTGATCTCGGCACTATTTATATTGCTTGCGGCAAGAATGGATCTGAGTATGGCTACTGCTTTGGGCTGGAATGCTCTGTGGGTAATTCTCATACTAATGCTGGTGGCCAGGCCTCTTTCGGTTTGGTTAGCCGCGGTCAAAACAGACTTGAGCTGGCAGGAGAAAACCTTTTTAGGCTGGGTTGCGCCAAGAGGCATTGTCGCTGCGGCGGTGTCAGCGTTATTTGCTTTTAAACTGGAGCAAGCAGGGCATGCCGATGCGGGTGCCTTAGTTCCGATGGTGTTTTTGGTTATCGTTGTTACTGTCATTATCCAAAGTATTACCTCAAGCCCTTTGGCGGGCTTGTTAAAGGTTAAAGAGCCGGATGATAATGGCTTTCTATTTATTGGTGCGAACGCCGTGGCGAGAAATTTGGCAAAGGCTATGATCGGCAAAGGTGTCACCGTTATTCTGACAGATACCAGTTGGGAAAATGTCAGGGCAGCGCGAATGGACAATCTGCCAGTCTATTATGGTAACCCCGTTTCAGAGCATGCTGAAAATAACCTGGATTTAACCGGGGTTGGTCATATGTTGGCTATCTCGCCCTATAAACAGTTGAATACTTTATCGACCTATCATTATCTGGACTTAATGGGTGTTGGGAGTGTTCTTGGTTTGCCTGAAGGTGATCAGGATG
>NZ_LWGE01001601.1:0-3866 GCF_001635315.1 Oleiphilus sp. HI0123 | reverse complement strand
GTTGGCATACAGGAGCGAGGTGTCGTAAGTCCGGTCGATATATAACAATGCTAAAAAAGGGGCTTTACGCCCCTTCATTCAAAACCTTAAGAGCAAGGTTTTTACTGGGCCTGGCTCTCTAGGTATTCATCATAGTTACCGTTAAAGTCGACTATGCCATCAGGCGTAATCTCGATAATACGTGTCGCCAAAGATGAAACAAATTCTCTATCGTGAGAAACGAACAGTAGAGTTCCTTCAAACTTTTCTAGCGCCATATTCAAGGATTCAATAGACTCCATGTCCAAGTGGTTAGTCGGCTCATCCATCACAAGAATATTTGGCTTCTGAAGCATGATCTTGCCAAATAGCATCCTGCCCTGCTCTCCACCCGAAATCACTTTGACTGACTTGTTGATATCGTTCTGAGAGAAAAGTAAGCGACCAAGAGTGCCACGAATCACTTGTTCGTCATCACCTTCTTGCCCCCATTCACCCATCCATTCGAATAGATCTTTGTCTTCTTCGAAATCTGAAGCGTGATCCTGAGCGTAGTAACCAATATTGGCATTCTCAGACCACTTTATTGTACCAGCATCATGCTCGATGCTATTTGTAAGGCACTGAAGCATGGTGGTTTTTCCGATACCGTTAGGGCCAATAATCGCGATACGCTCGCCCACTTCAACCATCAGGTTAAGGTCTTTGAAGAGCGTTTCTTCATAGGTCTTGGTCAAGCTTTCAACTTCAAGCGCCATTCGGTGAAGCTTCTTTTCTTGGTTAAAGACGATGAAAGGGTTTTGGCGGCTCGAGGGTTTGATATCATCAAGCTGAATTTTATCAATCTGTTTTGCACGCGAGGTGGCTTGCTTAGATTTAGATGCATTGGCTGAGAAACGAGCGACAAAGGCCTTTAATTCTGAGATCTGTGCTTTCTTCTTCGCATTATCAGACATCTGGCGTTCACGTGCCTGAGTCGATGCAAGCATGTATTCGTCATAGTTGCCCGGATACAGACGTAATTCACCGTAGTCGAGATCAGCCATATGCGTACAAACACTATTTAAGAAGTGTCTATCGTGCGAGATGATGATCATCGTACAGTTACGCTCGTTGAGAACACCTTCTAGCCAACGAATGGTATTAATATCCAGGTTGTTGGTCGGCTCATCGAGCAGCATGATATCGGGTTCAGAGAAAAGTGCTTGCGCGAGTAAGACACGAAGTTTCCAACCCGGTGCAACTTCGCTCATTGGGCCATAATGCTGCTCAACCGGAATACCAACGCCAATCAGTAATTCACCCGCTCTAGATTCTGCACTGTAGCCGTCCATTTCAGCGAATTCAGATTCAAGCTCGCCTGCGCGAATACCGTCTTCTTCACTCATTTCAGGCTTGGCGTAGATCGCATCACGCTCCGCTTTGATTGACCAAAGCTCTTCATGCCCCATGATAACGGTATCGACAACACTAAACTCTTCATAGGCGAACTGGTCCTGCTTTAGCTTACCAATTCGTTCATTAGGGTCTTTAGAGACATTCCCCGAGGTAGGCTCTAAGTCACCGCCCAATATTTTCATAAAGGTTGACTTACCGCAGCCATTGGCACCAATTAGGCCATAGCGGTTGCCCTCACCAAACTTAACTGAAACGTTTTCAAATAACGGCTTTGCGCCAAACTGCATTGTAATATTCGCGGTAACTAACAAGGTATTGCCTCAAGATCTGGGTCATGGTTCAGCTATCTATTAATAGCGGCGCGAATTATGCCACAAAGAAAGCGCTTTCGTTAAACCAAAGCAAAGATTTTTGTATCTCGTTTGCTAAGGGCTTATATCGGGGTGCAATATTCCTCGATCAAAGCTATTATTCGCCCCTTATTTCTGCCGCCAATTCGAGAACAGTAACTTAGCATGAATGTCTCTTCTATTTCGTCAACGCTTATTCCTTCAGTGCCCGCTGACCATAAATACTGGGGCTCCATTCCTCAAGGTGCTAGCGCGGCGACACTTTACGAGTTACTTAATGAGATAGAAGGCTTTTGTTTATATATCGCTAAAGATTCGCAACAAGCCTACGCAATGGAAAGCGCGTTTAAATTCTTTAACGAAGGCAAGCATGAGGTTTATGTTTTCCCTGACTGGGAAACACTTCCCTACGATACATTCTCACCCCATGAAGATATTATTTCTCAGCGTTTGGAAACTCTCAGCAAGCTTCCTCTTGCTAAGCGCGGCTTACTTATCATCCCGCTTAATACGCTATTGCATCGTTTGCCACCAAAAAGCTTTTTGAACGCGCACACCTTTTCTTTAAAGAATGGGCAGACATTTGAGCTTGAAAAGTACCGCCGTATGCTTGAAGAAGTTGGCTACAGAAATGTTAATACCGTTTATGAGCATGGCGAGTACGCAATACGAGGCTCAATCTTTGACCTTTACCCTATGGGCAGTGAAGAACCCGTTCGTATCGAGTTGTTTGATGATGAGATAGAAAGCCTGCGTACATTCGACCCGGATAACCAGCGTTCAAAAAATAAGATCAAATCGCTAAAGATTTTACCTGCAAACGAATTCCCATGGGACGATAAAAGCCGCATGAGTTTTCGGAACCGTTGGTTAGAGCAGTTCCCAAATGCGGCATCAAACTGTCCTTTATATCGAGATATCAAAGACGGAATCAAACCACACGGCGTTGAATATTACAGCCCGCTGTTTTTTGAAGAGATGACAACACTGTTTGACTATTTACCTGAACAGTCACTTGTCATTACGCCAAGTGACATGCCTGAATTGCTAGATCATGTGTGGAGCGATATTAACGGCCGTTACGAAGATCGAAGGCACGATATCCAGCGCCCTATTCTTCCGCCTAGAAACCTGTTCCTGACAACTGACGAATTATTTTCTGATTTAAAGCAACACCCAAGGTTAACCTTATCCACCGCGAGATTAAGTGAAGGTGCAGGTAAATCAAACTTACCTTTTGATGTACTAGGGCAAGTAGGTGTCGATGACAGAAATACCGATCCACTCAGTGCGCTTAAAACGGCAATAGACGCCTTTGCCGGTAAGACGCTGATCATTGCTGAAACCGCGGGCAGACGTGAAGTACTAAGCGAGTTGTTCACACAGTACGCCTTCGCATTCGAAGACACTCAAAGCTGGCAAAGCTTTCTGCAAACAGACAGCCAGGTACAGTTAGTAACTGGCAGTTTGTCGCACGGCTTTATTTCGCAAGAAGCGTCACTTCAGGTTATCACCGAAACAGAATTGTTCGGCCAGCGAGTTGTACAGAGCCGACGCCGTAAGAAATCTAGTGATAATTCTGAAATGATGGTGAAAAACCTGACGGAATTATCCATCGGCGCGCCGGTCGTACATATTGATAATGGCGTTGGCCGCTATCGCGGTTTAGAAACGATCAAAGTGGGTGATCAAGTCGATGAGTTTCTAATGCTTGAGTATGCCAACGAAGCCAAGCTCTATGTTCCTGTATCTAACCTCAACCTTATTTCTCGATATAGCGGAACTGACGAATCACTCGCTCCGCTGCACCGTCTGGGAACTGAAAAGTGGAGTGCAGCAAAGCAAAAAGCCTTAGAGAAAATTCGTGATACGGCCGCAGAATTGCTCGAAGTTTATGCAAAGCGTGAAGCACGCTCCGGATTTAAATGTGATAAACCTGGTGAAGCTTACCGCGCCTTCTGCGCCAATTTCCCGTTTGAAGAGACACCCGATCAGCAAGCTGCGATTAAGGCAGTGCTTCGCGATATGACACGCGAACAGCCGATGGACCGGCTCGTCTGCGGAGACGTTGGTTTTGGTAAAACTGAAGTGGCGATGCGTGCCGCATTTGTCGCAACCTACTCGGGTAAGCAGGTCGCA
>NZ_LWGE01001600.1:0-3944 GCF_001635315.1 Oleiphilus sp. HI0123 | reverse complement strand
GGGGTTGCACTTGCTATTTATGCCTTAGAAAACAGCAAAGTTCGCGAAGAACGACTGGCGTCAATTGAAACCCTGGCAGGTCGTTTGGAAAATGAGATTAAGAATCTGCTCGCCAAAATTGTTGAAAATGATAGTGATGAAGTCGTTGTGGCAGCGGCACAAAAGGCGTTAACACTGATTGAAGATCGAGTCGCTAACTTTCAGTTTGTCGATAAGCTCTTTTTCGGATTGAGCTTAGGTTCTGTCCTTTTGCTTGCTGCAATTGGCCTGGCAATTACCTTTGGCGTTATGGGCGTTATTAATATGGCGCATGGTGAGATGATCATGCTGGGCGCTTATACCACCTATGTGGTTCAGCTTCTGATGCCTAATGCTATCGACTATTCGATTTGGGTCGCTATTCCAGCTGCTTTCTTAGTCTCGGGTTTTGTCGGCATCTGCATTGAACGAGGTGTTATTCGTCACCTTCATGGTCGCCCGCTTGAGACGCTACTGGCGACTTTTGGTATCAGTCTTATCTTGCAGCAATTGGTTCGTACCGTATTTTCTCCACTTAACCGTCAAGTTGAAACACCTAGCTGGATGAGTGGCTCTTTAGATATCAATCCGGTTCTATCGCTTACGATGAACCGTCTTTACATTCTTGCCTTTGCCTTGTTGGTGTTTGGTCTATTGTTGCTCATTTTGAATAAGACCTCATTGGGGTTGAATGTTCGTGCGGTTGCTCAGAACCGTGATATGGCGAAAGCCATGGGTATTCGCACAGACTGGGTCGATGCGATGACCTTCGGACTAGGCTCGGGTATCGCCGGTATGGCGGGTGTGGCACTAAGCCAGCTAACGAACGTTGGACCAAATCTTGGTCAAGCTTACATTATCGACTCCTTTATGGTGGTGGTCTTTGGCGGGGTTGGAAACCTATGGGGAACCTTGGTAGCAGGCTTCAGCTTGGGTATCGCTAATAAATTCTTAGAGCCTGTTACTGGCGCGGTACTGGCAAGTATCCTGGTATTGGTATTCATCATCTTGTTTATTCAGAAAAAACCGAAAGGACTGTTTCCACAGAAGGGGAGAGCGGCAGAATGAGTATTTTAAGTACGCTGTTTGATCGCGGATTAATGGGCCGAGAAGGTCAGCCGGGGAGTCGAACCTTTCCATTTGTAATTCTTTTACTCGCCATCACTTTCCTTGCCTCTATCGGTAACTTGGTGATGCCTGAAGGTTCAGTGTTTTATGTCAGCACCTATACCATAACTTTGCTGGGTAAGTACTTGTGCTACGCCATGCTGGCTTTGGCAGTTGATATTATCTGGGGCTATTGCGGTATTTTGAGCTTGGGTCATGGTGCATTTTTCGCGCTTGGTGGCTACGGCATGGGCATGTATTTAATGCGTCAGATTGGTGACCGTGGTGTCTATGGTCACCCTGAGCTACCTGACTTTATGGTCTTTCTGAATTGGCAAGAGCTACCTTGGTTCTGGCAGGGTATGGATCAATTCTGGTTTGCGATGATCATGGTGGCATTGGTGCCTGGCTTGCTAGCTTTCGTGTTCGGTTGGTTGGCATTCAGGTCTCGAGTCACGGGTGTATATCTATCGATCATGACGCAAGCACTGACTTATGCATTGATGCTGTCTTTCTACCGAAACGAGATGGGTTTTGGCGGGACCAACGGCTTAACAGATTTCAAAGAGATACTAGGCTTTGATTTACAAGCAGACAGCACGCGAATTGGTTTGTTTGTCGCCACCTCAGTCATATTGTGTTTAGTGTTGCTAGCCAGTCATGCGATATTTAAATCACGCTTTGGCAAGGTTATTGTCGCGATTCGTGATGGTGAAAACAGAGCACGTTTTATTGGCTATCGTACTGAGCGCTATAAAGTTTGGTTGTTCGTCTACTCAGCTGTGATTGCGGCAGTAGCGGGTGCCTTGTACGTTCCTCAAGTCGGTATTATTAACCCAGGTGAATTCTCACCCATTAACTCTATCGAAATGGTGATCTGGGTAGCGGTAGGTGGCCGAGGAACTTTGATTGGTGCAGTTATCGGTGCATTGTTAGTGAATTTTGCGAAGACTAAATTCACCGCGATTATGCCAGATGGTTGGTTAGTCGCATTGGGTGCCTTGTTTGTCTTCGTTACGCTTTACTTACCAAAAGGCCTGATGGGCTTAATGGAGCAAATCAGAGACAAGCGAACGCTAAAGAAGAATAAATTAGAAACCGGGGAGACAGCATCATGAATGTACTCGATACCACGAGAGAAACGATGCGTCGAGACCAAGTATGGAGTTTCATGCGCGAAGACGATGTGCATGTTGATGTATCGAAGAACGTGATTCTCTATATCGAAGGCTTGTCAGTCAGTTTCGACGGCTTTAAAGCACTGAATGACATGAATCTCTACATCAACGATGGCGAACTTCGCTGTTTGATCGGTGCAAATGGCGCAGGTAAAACGACCTTGATGGATGTGATTACCGGAAAGACCCAATGTGACGAAGGCTCGGTTTATTTTGGTCAAACACATAACTTGCTGGAAAAAGATGAAGCAGAGATTGCTCAGCTAGGGATAGGTCGAAAGTTTCAAAAGCCCACAGTGTTTGAAGCGCATACAGTTCTGGATAACCTTGAGCTATCGCTAAAAACAAACAAGCGCGTGCTGCCCACTTTATTTTCTACACTTAGTTCGGAAGAGATAGGCCGAATTGACCACGTATTGGAAACAATTGGCTTGAAAGAGCACCGTATGATGCTGGCAGGTTCCTTATCACATGGGCAAAAGCAGTGGTTGGAAATTGGTATGTTGCTCGCGTCTGAGCCACGTTTGCTATTAGTTGACGAGCCGGTTGCTGGCATGACGGCACAAGAAACAGAACGAACCGCTGAGCTGTTGAACTCTTTAGCGGGTGAACACACCGTCGTGGTCGTTGAACACGATATGGAATTTGTTCGATCAATTGCCAAAACCGTGACGGTATTGCATCAAGGCTCTGTATTGGCAGAGGGGACTATGGACGAGGTGCAAAATAATAAAGATGTAAGGGAAGTGTATTTGGGTGATGAAACGGGTGATGAGGCTTAATTATGATTTCAATAAACAAGGTTAATCAGCATTACGGCGGCACTCAAATCCTTTGGGACTTGGACATGCAGATCGAGCCAGGTTCACGCACTTGTATCATGGGCCGTAATGGTGTCGGTAAAACTACCTTACTTAAGGCCATCATGGGGCTGCTTCCCGTCACCAATGGCGAAATATTAATGGATGGCCAGCCTTTGCAGGGAAAAACAGCGGAAGCTCGAGCACCCGCAGGTATTGGCTATGTGCCGCAGGGACGGGAGATCTTTCCATTACTAACCGTTGAAGAGAATTTACGTGTGGGTTTGCCTATTCGCAAGGGACGTTTAAAAGGTCAGGAAGGCGCGGGTGAAATTCCTCAGAAAATTTTTGATCTATTCCCTGTGCTAGGCGAAATGATGCATCGCCGCGGTGGTGACTTATCGGGTGGCCAGCAACAGCAGTTGGCCATTGGCAGAGCGCTGATTATAGAGCCTAAGGTGTTAATTCTGGATGAGCCAAATGAAGGTATTCAGCCTAACATTGTTAAACAAATTGGCGATGTTGTGATGAAGTTAAATGAAGAAGAAGGCTTGACGGTTATCCTTGTAGAGCAGAAACTTGGCTTTGCTCGACGCGTTGGACAATCCTTTAGGCTAATGGATAGAGGCCGTGTCGTGGCCAATGACACGATGGATAAGCTGAGTGATGACTTGATTAGTAAGTACTTGGCTGTATAAAGAGGTTATTACTCTCTCTACACTCTTTTTTATCGTTACCCACAGACATTTCCATAAAACGCTGTCATTCCCGCCTTCGCGGGAATGACGGGGGTCTTTGGAATGACGGGGGTCTTTGGAATGACGGGGGTCTTTGGAATGAC
>NZ_LWGE01001599.1:0-2340 GCF_001635315.1 Oleiphilus sp. HI0123 | reverse complement strand
TGTGTTCTTTATCTAAACTTATACTGGCCACTACTGGAACTTTTTTACCTTGATATGTAATCACAGTAAGTTGCACTTCTTCAGCATAAAACTCATTAATCAATAATGGGTAAACATAACTGTCAATAAAAATATTTGAAGCCTTGGTGAAAATATTAGACAGTGGCATTGAAGACAGTTCTTCTTTTTTCCAGCCAAGTAAGGTCAATAGATGCTTATTGCTATAAGTAATAGCTCTCTTAGAATTCACAACTAAGTGACCAGAATGGAAACTGTCTAAGAAAGAATCCACTTCAGCACCTAAGCCTTATTTCTATTTATGAAATCTATAAGTAAAGGCATAAGTAGGGCTGGATCGGTCATGTGGGGGCAGTGCCCCTCGGCCTCAATTAAAGCTAATTGACTATCGTTTATATTTTCAGCCATATATTTTCCGACCTCTGGCGCGGCTAAGGAATCTTTTAAACTCTGAAAAATAAATGTCGGTTTAAGTATATTTCTTAACATTGTTCTGTAGTCAGAGAAGAATGTCGCTATAGCAAACGTTTTTGCAATTACGGGGTCTGTACTGCAAAAACTGCCAGATAACTCTCCAATAAGTTCAGGCGAGTGCCCCGCACCCATAACAAGAGGAGCTAAATAGTTCGCCCACCCTATATAATTCTTGTCCATTAAGTTTATTAGCTCTTCTAAATCTTCTCGCTCAAATCCACCCATATAATCTGGAGGTATATTCATAAAACAAGGTGAAGGGCAAATCATGGTAATATCGGAAATTCTATCACCGCAATTAATCGAGGCAATACCTGCAATAATAGAGCTTACTGAATGGCCAATGATCGAAACATTAGAAAGATCTAAAGCTAATAATATTTCCTCTATATCTTTCGCATAACCATCAAGGCTTGCGTATCTTTTTTTAGAAAAGCTATTTAAGTCTGATTTTCCAGAGCCAACATAATCGAACAAAACAACTTTAAACTGTTTCTCAAGCGCTGGAAGCATGAAGCGCCACATATTCTGATCACAGCCGAAACCATGTGCCAATAGAACTATCTTGTCTCCGTTTCCGGAAATATTGACATTATTTCTTTTCAATATTTCCGCTTTATCGTGGCACATAACTTTTTGATCAATCATAACAATGAACCGTGCAATAAAAAGTGTTGCTGAATTTAAGTAAAGATATTATTAAAGATAGCATAGTAGTAGGTCTCTGCTTTAGCTAGAAGCGTAGTCGTAAAGCTACTTTTTGTACTGAAGCATGTGGTTTATCGAAGCATAAAATAACGATTTTGAACACTAACTCTCGGATTATCGTAACCTTGAAAATGAACGCTTTAAGTTTAAATTTTACTATTTTTACCACGGTTAATAATGATCGCGTTGCTCTTTTAGAAATATTTAGGATAGCAAAAACTTAATATCAAAAAAAAGCCGCTTTAGAAGCAAAGCCTTAATTTTCCAGCAAGCTAGTTCATGACGATTAGGCCAAAACCAAATTGCACCTTCAACGGCAAGTTTTGGCACTTTTCTGACCAAGTCTTGCTTAGAATGGTTAGGCCCAAGTCAGACCATTTATTCTAATAGGCCAGCTTGGGTGCTGACTTTTAGGCATTAGTTATATCGTGACCTAACACGTTTAAAGCTCGTTTTCGCCCTAAAAAAGCATTACCCTGTCTAGCTAAATACTCATTTATAAGTACATAAAACTTTTGCTATAGAACTTATGCCTGCCAAACAGAAGATTCTTAAAGTTCGTCGCCACTATAACCAGTGGGTGGCTGACCAAACCCTAGAAGATTACGCCTTACGATTCACCGCTCGTAAAGCTCGGCGTATGGGTATTAGCCGTGTCGGCAAAACCGCTTTAGGGGCGACTGCTTTTTTGGCACTTGAAAGCATTGCTGCAGCGGTAACGATTAACTATGGTTTTGTGAATACCATTGCAGCGATGTTAGTCGTTGCAGCGGTTTTCTTTATTACCGGTTTTCCAATTGCTTACTACTCAGCTAAACACGGTTTAGACATTGATCTTTTGACGCGAGGTGCCGGGTTTGGCTACTTGGGCTCCACAGTCACGTCACTTATTTATGCTTCGTTTACTTTTATCTTCTTTGCGATTGAAGCCGCTATTCTCGCATCGGCTTTACATGCCTTGCTGGGTATTCCGCTATCGATCGGGTATTTCATTTGCGCTGTGGCGGTTATCCCTATTGTGATCCGGGGGATTACCACTATTTCGCGTTTTCAAGTCGGGACGCAAACTCTGTGGTTACTATTACAAATCGCGGCAATCGCTACCGTGATCATTGGCAAATAACGCGGCCTGTTGATGCG
>NZ_LWGE01001598.1:0-1446 GCF_001635315.1 Oleiphilus sp. HI0123 | reverse complement strand
GGCCTTGATGAAACACTTTACTTACTACGTTCTGGCAGCGTCGAGCTCAAAGACGCTCAAGGTCTATTTCTAGACCGCTTAAGTAGCGGTGATATCTATGGTGTTGGCGGTGAACAAAGGCCTGACGCCACCACAACTCAATTAACTTACCTCGAAGACAGCCTGGTTTATTGCCTGCCAAAGAGCTTTATAGACAGACTGTCGACCGAGAACGATACCTTTGCGCTGTTTTTCTCCCGTGAGACTGATAAGTCTTTGCAGATCACTGAACAGGCGAGTCACGACGCCACGGCGTATAGAGATTACCGACTCAACCAGCTGGTGTCGGAGTTGATGGTTAAGTCGCCTTTGTGTGCATCGAAAGAGACCAGTATTCAAGAAGCTGCCTTGCAGATGTCCGACGCAAAAGTGAGTTCTATCTTGCTTTTGGATGAGGGGGAATTGTGTGGGATATTGACGGACAGAGACCTTCGCTCTCGTGTTTTAGCTAAAGGAATCGACCCTCAGCTTCCGGTTTCTGAAGTAATGAGTACAAGCCTGAGAACGATAAAAGCCGATCAAACAGTGTATGAAACACAGCTGTCTATGATGACAGCGAATATCCATCATCTTCCCGTTGTCGAGAATGCGAAACCGGTTGGAATTATTACGCTGAATGACTTTATCCGTGCTCAAAATAGTGAACCGGTTTATATGATTCAGGCAATTAACCGAGCCAGTAACCGGGATACGCTTTATTCACTCAGTAAACAGTTGCCTGAACTGACCTGCAAGCTTATTCGCGCCAATGTTAGAGCCGATGAGATTGGCCGGATCATTACCTCGATCACCGATAGCATAACTCGTCAGCTGATTGTCCTTGCTCGACAGACTTTTGGAGATGAACCATGCGAATACGCCTGGGTGGTATTTGGCTCACAGGCTAGACAAGATCAGATGCTTGGCTCAGATCAAGATAACGGTATGATTCTCGATGATGCTGCAACACAGGAAATGGAAGATTACTTTAAACGCTTTGCTGAATTCGTAAATGAAGGCCTGGACAAATCAGGTTTGAAATATTGCCCGGGAGAGGTGATGGCGCAGACTGATAAATGGCGTCAGCCTTTAGAGGTTTGGAAGCAGTACTTTACTCGCTGGATCCGTCAGCCTGAACCCAAGGCGCTAATGCATGCCAGTATTTTTTATGATATTCGCCACGTTGCTGGCAAGCGTGAGCTGACGAAGTCTTTAAGTAACTTGGTATTGGAGGAGGCTCAAAAGAACACCATCTTTCAGGCATGTATGTCAGAAAATGCGCTTCAGACCTCACCGCCTTTAGGCTTTTTCAAAACCTTTGTGCTAGAGAAAGATGGCAATCACAACCCGGTATTGGATCTAAAACTACGGGGCACCGTGCCGATTGTTGCCCTGGTTCGTTTGTACTGCTTGATGAAAGGAATTGAA
>NZ_LWGE01001597.1:0-1354 GCF_001635315.1 Oleiphilus sp. HI0123 | reverse complement strand
GTCAAAATCAACAAACCGCTAGTATTAATATCCAGACGACCTACCGATATCCAGCGCTGCCCCTCAAGCTTCGGCAGGTTATCAAAGACGGTTGGTCGCCCTTCAGGGTCAGAATGTGTACAGACAACCCCTTCAGGCTTGGAATAAACAATAACCTTATATTCTTGTTCAGACCTTCTAGGCATTTTTACAAAACGATCATCTACATAAACTTTATCACTTGGTACAACCCGCAAGCCCAATGAAGCAACTTCACCATTTACCTTCACTCGGCCCTGGCTTATCCAGCGTTCTAGCTCGCGGCGAGAAGCAAGGCCGGCTTGCGCAAGAACCTTCTGTAGGCGCTCACCAACAGGAGCCGTGGCACTACTTTCAGCTTGTAAGCTTTCGTCAAGATCGCTTTCGCTGACAGGAGTTTGTTGTAGATCAGTATCTGACTTCTTGGTCATTAAAATGCTCATTAGGTGAAATTTATATGCTGCAACCATTGTAGGTCAGCAGAGGGTATTCGCCAATAAAAAACCAGGGCTGAGGAACTATTGCGTAGTCACTAAGCCCGGAACTTATTGCTTAGGAATTTTGCGTCAGGCTAACTTTTAAAATCTCTGCCTGAAGATCAGCATATTCATGAACTGCTGGAAATTGAGGAAACTCATCGATCACATTCTGAGGTGACTTAAACAGGATGCCTGCTTCAGCCTGCTTCAGCATAGTTGTGTCATTATAAGAGTCGCCTGCTGCAATTACACGATAGTTCAATAATTGGAAGGCTCTAACAGACTGACGCTTAGGGTCTTTCTGGCGAAGTATATAGTCGGTAATCTTTCCATCTTCAGCCACTTCAAGCTTATGACAGAATAGTGTTGGAAAGCCTAGCTTTGCCATTAGCGGCATTGCAAACTCATAAAACGTATCAGAAAGAATAATTACCTGAAAGCGAGTAGACAACCAGTCAATAAACTCTTTAGCACCTGGAAGCGGATCGAGTTCAGCGATAACAGCTTGAATCTCATTAAGACCATAACCGTTTTCTTCAAGGATACGAAGGCGCTGAGTCATCAATACGTCATAATCTGGTATATCACGAGTGGTCGCCTTAAGCTCTTCTATTCCGGTCTTTTCAGCAAATGCTATCCATATTTCAGGGATCAATACCCCTTCTAAATCAAGACAAACTAATTCCACGACGCACTCCGTCTTTATAATAAAGGTTAATATCTTTCGATAGTGAAAATTCGAAGCGCTATTCTAACTAAAAGCTAGCGCCTTGCATAATGTAAAATCTTCGTTAGAATCGAGCTCATATTGCTAATACCACATTAGTATTAAAACAAAGCATATACAGAGACCAAAT
>NZ_LWGE01001596.1:0-3664 GCF_001635315.1 Oleiphilus sp. HI0123 | reverse complement strand
AGACTTTTTTACAGTAAGTGAGAGTGGTGCGCGATTCAAGGTAAACCTAAAGGACTACTTGGATACCGGGTTGTTTCTCGATCATCGTCCCATTAGAAAGTGGGTCTATGATAATGCCAGAGATAAACGCTTTTTAAATTTATTTTGTTATACAGGTGCGGTGAGTGTTTATGCCGCACTTGGTGGTGCGAAATCAACCTTGAGCGTTGATATGTCAAAGACCTACTTGAATTGGTTCGAGGGAAATCTGGCGCTCAATAGGCTAGCGCTTCGTGACAATAAAGTAGTTCAGGCAGATTGTATTGAGTGGCTAAAGTCACAACAGGAACAAAAAGCCAGTTTTGATCTGATTTTTCTAGATCCACCGAGCTTCTCTAATTCTAAACGAATGCAGGGGGTGCTGGATATTCAGCGTGATCATGTCGTACTCATAGAGCAGTGTATGAGCTTGCTGTCTGAAAAGGGGGTGCTGGTTTTCTCGAATAACCTGCGAAGGTTTAAGCTTGATCCAGGCTTGAGCGCAAACTATAAGGTCACAGACTTTACCAAAATGTCAGTGGATAAAGATTTTGAGCGCAATAGTCATATTCACCAATGCTGGAAAATAGAGCGCGGCTAGGAAATTTGCTTAGTCGGTTTGAGTAGTGGGCTTATCCTTAGAATTCAAACTTTAGGTAGGTACTGTACTGATCTATTTCGATATTCGTATCAGTGTCCTTGAGCAAACGACCGTATTCAAAGGATAAATACCACTGATCACTCAGCTTATAGTCTCCTCCGATAATCCAGCTTAAACTGAAGTTCGTTTTAAATAAATGTGACTCGGCCACGAATGGGCTGGGTTGAACCGCTGATTCCGCGTTAGAAATAGCACTTTCCGAGACGGTTCTAATAACTTCATGACGCGTTACATCTGCTCGGTAGTAAGATAGTCCAAGTAGTGCGTAAGCATTAAAATAATCTGTAATCTCTTGCTCGGCTCCCATATATGTCGCAATCCAATGATCTAGGTTGACATCCTTTGCTCCTTTAAGCGTGTCTTCTTTGATTCCCTTGCCGTAACGAAACTCTGCTTTGAAAGTGTCATCTAGGTAGCTACCATAAATAACGCTAAGGCCGTAGGTTTGTGCAGTAAGGCCGCTGAATGATAAAACCGGAGAGCCTTCAGTTCTATCTTCGTAAGATACGCTGTCAGAGCGGACGAGATTAAGGTTGAGCCTGTTGAATTCGTTCAAAGAAAGACCGACAGATAAGTAGTTTCTTTCGGACTTAGGGCCAGGGTTGCTAAAAAAACCGTTATCATCGTTGGCTTGAGTCAAAGTAGAAATAGATAGCAGAATTGAAACTAGGGCGAGTGCGAAGCGTTTGCAAACCATGTTGCTGGGCATCCTTAATTTTAGTTGATCCATTTGTAGATCCGGTTTTGCTACGGTTGATAGCTTGCATTGAGGTATTGAATTACGGAATGCAATATGGTGCCACGATATTACCAAATGTGCTTCGATACGATTCACAATTTATTGAAGTAAAACATAATATTGGGTTTGCTGAGCGTTGTTGTGAATTGAACCTGAGAAATTCTAGATGCTAAGTTAGGATTTCTTTGCTTAGGTGAAGCAGTGCGCGAACATTGTCTTCAATTGAGTCAATATCAAGCTGGTTCTCGATAGCCAGGTCATTTCGTTTCGCTAGCAGCGTTTCTAGTGGGTGAGAGCTAAAGAGCTGGGTGATTGAAGCTATTTCAAAGCCTAGTTCGTTATTATAAGTCTCGAATAGCAGTTCTAATAAGGCTTCATCTTCATCTAGGCCATCAATAAAAACTGTTTGGCCATCCAAGTCCTGGTTTAGTTCTCGAATTACGTCAGGCCCGGAAACACCTTGATCAAAAAGAAATTGAAGATCTACGGTGCTGTCGGTATTGTCCCAAGGGTCCCATTCGTCATCAGGGATAATAAGTACAGACTTGATTTGGCCGTTGGCTAGTGACCAGGTAATTGCAGTTGGAAAACCGCCTTCATCTGGTGTGCTGTATTCAATATCGATAAAAGAAGGGAATTCCATATTAGATAGATAAGACCATGCTTGTTAAAAGCCTGAATTTTCTATTGTTCAGTGTCGTGAGTCAAAAGAAATATTTGAATATACGCTATCTGATTTGATTTTTTGTCTACACTTAGGAGTATTAAATTTAGGAACAGTGAAGTAAGTGTTTTATGAGTGAGTTGCAAAGACAAATTCAGCTAGCCAAATACTATCGCAATCTGCGCTTTTTGGTTGTCGATGATTTCGAAAACTTTCGTCTTTCAATACGCCAAATGATCAGAGCGTTTGGGGTTGAGAGTATCGAGGTAGCGGGGAATGGTGAAGACGCCGTTGCTCGTTGTGAGCATGAAGAGTTTGATATTATTTTGTGCGACTATAACCTAGGCCCCGGAAAGAGCGGGCAACAGGTTCTGGAAGAACTTCGTCACAATAAAATTCTTAAGCATACAGGCATATTCATACTCATCACGGCAGAAACTTCTAAAGATATGGTCATGGGAGCGCTTGAATACTTGCCTGATGGCTACATCACAAAGCCTATTACAAAAGCCGTTTTACAAAAACGTTTGGATGCAATGATCGAGCAGCGTGAGGTATTGAAACCTGTTAATGAGGCGATTGATGCTGAAAACCTCCCCAAAGCGATCGAACTAATCAATAAAGAGGTTCGCTACGAAACTAAATATATCACCTGGTGTATGCGCAAGCTTGCTAGTCTTTATTTTCAGATGGGTGAGAACGAACGCGCAGCGAAGATATATCGTGACGTGTTATCGACACGTGATATTGGTTGGGCAAGGCTTGGTTTAAGCAAGGTGCAAGTTGCTTTGGGCGACTATGAAGGCGCTATCAAGGGGCTTCAAGGCTTATTAGCAGGTAACCCGAACTTAATTGAAGCCTATGATACCTTGGCCGAAGCGCAACTAAAGCATGGGAAGGCCCGCGATGCGCAAAAAACTTTGGCAAAGGCTGTTGATATTTCACCGCATGCTATTCTGCGTCAGCAGAAACTTGCTGAAGTTTGCTCTAAAAATAAAGATGTTGAAGGCGCTGCGGATGCTTTTTGTCAAAGTGTAAAGTTGGGGCACAATTCTGTACACGAGTCTTCTGAAAATTATTTAAGTTTAGGTCGCTGCCTTTCTGATTTGGCTGAAGGTGATACGTCGGATAATGGTAAAAAACAGGCAAAAGAAGCTGTTCATATTCTAGGGCGTGCTAGTAAGAAATTTAAGGATGATGTCAATGTTCAGGCTAGTGCATTATTGATCGAGGCCCGTGTTCACAAAGGGCAGGGTGATGACAAAAAGTCTCAGGCTGCACTGGATAAAGCCCAGGAAACAATGGATGTATCGAGCGCCTCAGCTGAAACAACCTTGGAGTTTGCTAAAACACTCTACAGTATGGGAGACGAGACCGAAGCCGAGAAGGTATTAAGTGATTTGGCAGAGCGTCACTCGGACGACAAGGGTGTCATGAACAATATTGAAGAGTTGCTTGATGAGCCTGTTAGCCTTCAGAAAAGGGTTAAAGCTAGAAAGCTTAACAAGAGTGGTATTACTGCATTTGAAGAGGGTGATCTGGACGAAGCGATTCGCGTTTTTGATGAGGCGCTTCAGGTTAC
>NZ_LWGE01001595.1:0-3578 GCF_001635315.1 Oleiphilus sp. HI0123 | reverse complement strand
CGCACTAGGCCGAGCACCGAGCGATCAATACAAGGTATCAGCAACCTGGCGAGACGGTTTCAAGTGCACCGTCACCTTCTTGTTAGCCGGAATCAACGCAAAAGCGAAAGCCCAAGCCGTGGCTGAAGCGATTCTTGAAAAGACTAGCCATATGATCGAGGCTAAGGGCTTGAAGGCCTATTCGGAAAAAAGCATTGAGTTACTGGGCACCGAAACCACTTACGGTGAACAAGGCGCATCTGACCAGTGCCGTGAGATCGTGGTAAAAATATCTGTTGCTAGCCCTGATAAGAAGTCTCTGGTTTTATTTTCCAAAGAGATCGCACAGGCTGCAACAGGCATGGCGCCGGGCATCACCGGTATCGTTGGTGGTCGGCCAACGGTATGGCCTAAGATCCGTTTATTCTCCTGCCTTGTGCCTAAAGCCGACTTGGATGTGAGCGTCAAACTCGGTGAAGAGTCCATTCCTGTATCAATTGATAGCGAAACGTCTTTCGTAGGAGCTGAAGCGACTCAGAATAAAACAACTTTAGGCGAAAACTGTAATAGCTACGTTCCGTTAATCAAACTTGCTTGGGCTCGAAGTGGCGACAAGGGCAATCATTCCAATATCGGTGTCATCGCGCGCTCTGAGGAATACCTGCCCTATATTCGTGAAGCTTTAACTGAAGACTTCGTTGCTGAATACATGTCACATACGCTTGACCCAGAACATGGCAAGGTCAATCGTTGGGACCTTCCCGGCATCAATGCCGTGAACTTTTTACTCGAAAACAGCCTAGGTGGAGGTGGCGTTGCTAGCTTGCGCATTGACCCTCAAGGCAAAGCTTTCGCACAACAATTATTACAAGCTGCCATCCCTGTTCCTCAGGCCTTGGCCAATAAACTGTAGGTAAGATAAATCATGAGTCACCCTTATCAATCAATCTTCAGAGATGACCTATACCAAGACAAAGTATTTATCGTAACGGGCGGCGGCAGCGGCATTGGCCGTTGTACCGCTCATGAGCTAGCAGGGCTTGGCGCGCATGTCATCATTATTGGTCGTAAGCAAGAAAAGCTGGATGCTGTGGTTGCTGAAATCATCGAAGATGGTGGCAGTGCTGAAGGTTTTTCTTGCGATATTCGCGAAGAAGATATCGTCAAAGAAACGGTTAATGAAATCGTTAAGAAACACCCTGTGATATCGGGTTTAGTGAACAATGCAGGCGGTCAGTTCCCTGCCCCACTTACCGGTATTAACCAGAAAGGTTGGGAAACGGTGGTACGCACCAATCTAACCGGCGGCTTCTTGATGGCTAAAGAAGTGTATCTGCAAAGTATGAGTAAGCACGGCGGATCAATTGTCAATATCGTCGCTGATATGTGGGGTGGTATGCCAGGCATGGGGCACTCCGGTGCAGCCCGCGCAGGCATGGTGAACTTCACTCAAACGGCTGCCGTTGAATGGGCAGCGTCAGGCGTTCGTGTTAATGCTGTCGCACCGGGCTGGGTGATCACCAGCGGCATGGATACTTATCCTCCAGCCATGAAGCCTTGGATTCTAGGTTTAAAAGATGCTATTCCATTGAAACGTATGGGAACCGAAGCGGAAATAAGCTCCGTGATCTGCTTTTTGCTAAGTGAAGGGGCAAATTTTATTAGTGGTGACTGTATTCGTATTGATGGTGCCGCCTCACAAGGAGGCCGCGTTGCACCGCTACCCAGAGCGAATAACTCTGAGTCTTATGATGGCTTCCATCGCGCAGAGCTTCCCAAAATTTTCCAAGAGGAAGAAGAATAAATCCCCCTCTCTCGTCATTCCGGCAGTGTCTAAGCCGGAATCCATAACGATAGCGGGGCATGAATAAACATGCTACCCGATTAAATATTTCGGGAATGGCATCAAAATAATACGGATACTTAAATGAGTATATTAGAGACAAGCATCGAAACTTCGTCTGAAGAGTTCCAGGCAAATGCCGAAGCCATGCAAGGCTATATTAACGAGTTTCGTAACGTTGAAAATAAAGTCGTAGAAAAAGAAAATCAAGCGAAGGAAAAGTTCATAAAGCGCGGTAAATTGTTACCGCGTGAACGTATCAATATGCTGTTGGATCGTGGCGCTCCTTTCCTTGAAGTGAGCAGTCTCGCTGGCTACAAGATGCACGATGATAAAGATGGTTCCATGGCCGGTGGCGGCATTATCGCGGGCATTGGGTATGTTGCAGGCATTCGCAGCATGATCATCGCCAGTAACAGCGCCATCAAAGGCGGAACGATTTCTCCTGCTGGTCTAGACAAGACGCTACGTTTACAGGAAATCGCCAAACTGAATAAGCTGCCTATCGTGACACTGGCAGAAAGCGGCGGCGCTAACTTGAACTACGCAACCGACATATTTGTGCAAGGTGCTCGCGGCTTCGCAAATCAAGCACGCTTGTCAGCGCAAGGTATTCCACAATTCACAGTGGTACATGGTAACGCAACGGCTGGTGGCGCCTATCAGCCTGGCTTATCGGATTACACGGTCGTAGTGAAAGACAAAACCAAAATGTTCTTGGCTGGCCCTCCACTACTTAAAGCCGCTACCGGAGAGATCGCAAGCGATGAAGAGTTAGGCGGCGCAGAAATGCATGCGCAAGTTGCCGGTACTGCTGAATTCCTCGCAGAAGACGATGCCGACGGCATTCGGATGATTCGTGACTTAATGAAGAGCGTTCCTTGGAATGAGCAGCTTCCAGCTAAGCCATCTAAAGAGTGGCAAGAACCTCTTTTCGGCCCAGAAGAGCTAATTGGCGTTGTACCAGCAGACAGCAAGCACCCCTACGATGTCCGCGAAATCATTGCCCGTATTGCTGACTCGTCCGATTTTGTTGACTTCAAACCAGAATTCGACAAACAAACCGTTTGTGGCTTTTTGAAAATTCAAGGTCATGCTTGCGGCATCATTGGTAACAATGGCCCGATCACGCCCGAGGGCGCTGCCAAAGCGGCTCAGTTCATCCAACTATGTGAACAGTCCAACACCAGTTTATTGTTCTTCCATAATACCACCGGTTTTATGGTTGGCACGCACTCAGAGCAACACGGTGTCATTAAGCATGGTTCTAAAATGCTACAAGCGGTAGCAAATACCACTGTAGCTAAGCTCACTATCGTCGTTGGCGGTTCCTATGGCGCGGGTAACTATGCCATGTGTGGTCGAGGTCTTGACCCTCGCTTCATCTTCGCTTGGCCGAACAGCAAAACAGCCGTTATGGGCGGCGCACAGGCCGGTAAGGTATTGCGAATCGTCACAGAAGCAAAACATGCAAAAATGGGTAAAGAAGCTGATCCAGCCATGCTCGATGTTATCGAGAAAGCGACTGCAGATAAATTGGACGAGGGTTCAACAGCCTTGTTTGGCACCGCTCGCCTATGGGATGACGGATTAATCGATCCGCGCGACACGCGCAAGGTGTTGGCATTCCTCTTAGATATTTGTGAGGAAGCCAATATGCGTGAACTAAGACCCAGCTCTTTTGGCGTAGCGCGTCTATAAGATGTAAAGCAAAAACTACCAGGTCATTCCCGCGTAGGCGGGAATCTATTGTTTT
>NZ_LWGE01001594.1:0-4092 GCF_001635315.1 Oleiphilus sp. HI0123 | reverse complement strand
TATATGATAAACAAGAAGTGTGATTAGCAACCCAGCAGTTATATTCGCAACAGTATTGAATAAGCCAAACTGCTTAAATGTCGTATCAACACTCTCGCGCCAAAAGTCTTCCTGTATCAACGCCTTGTTTCGTTCTTCCATGAACATTCGCTCTTTGTAAGTCCCTATAACTTTAGTAATAGAACTAAAGCTAGCTATGCCTTTTGCCAGATATGACTTGCTAACGTCATCTGATAAATTTCGCGACCATTGTGAGCCTTTTAGGGAAGAAAATAAATGTTAAAAGAAGTTGTTTTTACTGCTAGTGCTTTAGCTTTAATTAGTGGGTGTTCTTTATTCGAAGGAGATGATGATAAAACTGGGACGACCACACCTTTAGTCAATGAAGAAACAGATGATGCACCAGTGTTGCTAACAGGAAGGTTTATAGATTCTCCTGTTCAAGGCTTACGCTACAACGTTTCCAAAAAGCTATACAAAGATAATCCATACTCATCAAGTGAGATAACTTCTAGTGGCGTTACAAATGAAAATGGTGAATATTTTTATAATGAAACCGATGAGAATATTATGTTCTTCATTGGGGGCATGTTGGTTGCCTCGGGGCCGGTCGGACAGATTTTCACCCCATTAGATGTAAACTACGTAAGGCATTCTGAAGATGTAATCTCTGCTTCGAAAGAAGAATATCTACACCCGGATGCGCCTGTTAATTTAGCTAGATTATTACAGACCCTCGATTCCGATGGTTACCCTGAAAATGGCATTACCATTACGGAAGAAACCGCTAATGAGTTTTCCAATAGTTTTGAATCAATCTACGGTACAGAAGTATTCGACCAGTCTACAGAAGGCTTCGCTAGCCATTTAGAGGAACATATTGGTGAATATACCAATACTTCAACCTTAGTATCGGTAGAAGATGCCGTCAATCATATGAGTGCTTCACTATCGGATTTAAAGTCCGATTACACAATCAACCTAGTTGGTCAAACTTGGGTTACACAATTAAAGGAGCTCAGACAATACGTCTCTTTCGATAATAGAGATTCATGGGGAGAGCCCACAATATGCACCGAAACAGACATGAATATCTACTCAATAGATAAATATCATACCAACCATGTAGAAGTAGAGATCCACGATAATTTTAATGCCACTACTTGTACAGCTACAGGCAGTAGAAGTTTTGAAACGACTAATTATGGAAGGTACACAATGTGTCCAAGCAGTGAATGTAACTATTCTGATCTCAACCGGATAACTGGTTGGGAAGAAAATTCCGAAGAGAATCATCGGCGAGAGAAAGAAACGCGCCACCACATTATGGGCTCCGATAAAGTTATTACTATTCATGAAATCCAATTTACGGATGACGATAAGGACTACTGGCAGGTTGCTCGGTATGAATCAGCACGAAATCCCTAATTTCTCCCAATATAACTATCGGTTAGCCCGCTTCACAATATAAAGGAAGCGGCCTATCGCAATATTCAAGGGATCTCTTGGCTTTCACAATATATGTGAATTCTCAATACAGCTAAGGAGATCCCAAAATGACCAATAGAATTCTAAGAATAAAACAAGTCACCGACTACACAGGCCTTTCACGGGCGGCAGTTTATCGTTTGATGCAGGAGAAAGAATTTCCCCAATCAATTCGAATAACAAAGCGCTGTGTAGGCTGGGAGGAGAGGCAAATTCAAACTTGGATTGAATCCCAAATTAAAAAAAGCATCGAATCAGAAGGTGCTACAAATGACTAATCCAATAATGAACCCTGAGTGTGTAACTCAGGAAACACAGGCAACTGTCTCTTCCTCTGCGACCCACCCCGTTTCACCAACCACTTATAATCAGGAAACAAGTGAAACACCCCGAACAGATGAGTGGCCAAATGCTAAAAGTAGACCTTGTTGGCGCGTATACGACAACCCAGTATCTGTAGGCTCTAAGAGCCAACCTGCTGGTCTTTACTGGCATAACATCCAATACAATAAGGACGATAAGCCACCCACCTTGTCTGATGATTGGATTTGCGGCCCTTTGTACGTCGATGCAATAACTTCAAATGAAGGCAGTAATTTTGGCCGACTATTACGAATCAAGGATATCAATGGTAACTGGAAACAATTAGCAATCCCAATGGGGTTGCTAGCAGGCAGTACCGAGCGACTTTTAGAGCAACTCTTAGATATAGGACTTAATACAAATATCACTAGAAAGTCTAAAATTCCTATTTATATCAATTCAACAATTCCCCATAGACGTATAACGGCAGCTCAACAGACAGGCTGGAAGAATGATGTGGCTTTTGTTTTTCCAGAACAAACTCTAGGGGACCAAAGCTATATTTTTCAAGGAAAGCCAAATATCACGTCCGATTATTCCAAAAAAGGCTCTTTATCTACGTGGAAAAATACCATTGCAAAGTATTGTGAAGGTAATCCGGTAATGATTCTTACTATCAGCTTCGCACTCGCAGGCCCACTACTGAAATTACTAAATAAAGATAATGGAGGGCTACACCTTCTTGGAGACTCTTCATGTGGGAAAACTACATGCCTCGCGATAGCAAGCTCTGTATGGGGAAACCCTAAAGACTTCATGAGGACATGGAGATCTACAGCAAACGGTCTAGAATCCGTTTCTACTGACAGGAACGATACAACGTTGATACTAGACGAGTTGGGTGAAGCAGAAGCTAATGAAGTAAGCAAAATTGTTTATGCAATTGCGAACGGTTTAGGCAAACAGCGGGCTACCAAATTAGGGACGTCACAATCTATAAATAAATGGAGACAAAGCATTATTTCTAGCGGTGAGATTAGTCCAGAAGATTTGATCGCTTCTACTGGATCCAATGCTAGAGCGGGTGTTTCAATGCGGCTGCTAAATATTACTTGTTCTCGTGAGTATGGTGCTTTTGATCAACTTCATGAACACCAAAGCGGTAGACGTTTCTCTGATAACTTAAAACAAAACTGCAATCAAAACTACGGATTTGCAGGCCCAGAGTTCATAAACAGGTTATTAGAAATGAATGACGTCGAATCGTTGCATGAACGATTTGAAGACATCAAAAACTCAGTCACCTGTAAGAATGGCCAAGAAAGCCGTGCTGCTGATAGATTTATAATTGCAGCGTTAGCGGGTGAACTTGCCACCCATTTTGGTATTTTCCCATGGGTAGAAGGTTCGGCTATTCGCGCTTCAGTAATGCTTTTCAAAGAATGGAAGCTCACCAGGGGAAACGGCACTAGTGAGGACAGTCAAATACTAAAAAATATACATAAATTTATCAGTCGATATGGAGATAGCAAGTTCACTAATCTCAGCCACTTCAATGACAAAGTTCATGAACGTGCTGGATGGTGGAAAGAAATTAAGAATGATGATGGAACGTCAGCTAGAATTTGGATGTTCACTAGTTCAGGTTTAGAAATGAGCTGTCGAGGCTACGCTATTCGAAGAATAATCTCCGCTCTAAATAAATCGGAATGTATTGTTGAAAAAGATGCTGGTAAAAACAGCAAGAACACGCGACTAGGTAGTGATACCCAACGACTTTACTATCTAAAAATCAGTGAAGACCTATGCGGGAACATTCACTAACAAAGTTACCTTGTTGCACCATCAAAAATAAGAGGGCAACCACACAGCCCTCTTATCTATTACTAATTACCCTGTTCCACCTGTTACCCGTCAATCAAAGCCTGATCCAAATTTCACGTACTTGACTAAATGAAGATTCGATTCACTATCATCATCTGCATGTCCTTTACCTGAGCTAGCAGTGCAATATACAACTGTAGAATCGACAATCTTACGCAACTCTTCATCATCTTCTAGTCTTTGTGGAGGATTTAGATAATTACAACACTTAAACCTTCTACATCTGCGGCGCTCTAAGCGGCGTTTTTCAAGGTAGTTGTCGCCTGAGCATTTAAGCTGCTTGTTTTTCCTTCTCCGGGTTCAACTTAACGTCACCCACTTTCTCCCAGTTCCGCGTAGCTTTTGACCACCTTATTTGGTTCTTTCTTTTCATCTTGCGATAAAGCTCATCCCTCTTCGATAATATTTCTTCATCCA
>NZ_LWGE01001593.1:0-1431 GCF_001635315.1 Oleiphilus sp. HI0123 | reverse complement strand
GGTTAGCGCTCGCTCCAGATGTCCGTGGCGATATGACTGCCGGGAGCTTCGTGGTGATCATTGCCGCGGCAGCGACCATGGCAAAACCTATTCGTCAGTTAACTCAGGTAAATGAAAAGATTCAGCGAGGCTTGGCTGCCGCTAAGGACTTGTTTGCAGTGATTGATGCCGAACCTGAGAAAGATCAAGGAAGCTTCGAAAGTGCCAGAGTACAAGGTGCGATTGAGATTAGTGATCTTAACTTCGCTTACGAAGGAAGTAATAAAGCGATCCTGAAGAATATTGATTTATCGATCAAGCCTGGTGAAACCGTTGCTTTGGTCGGCCGCTCCGGTAGTGGTAAGTCGACACTGGCGAACCTGATTCCACGCTTTTACGAAGCCCAATCTGGCAGCATTACCTTAGACGGTGTGCCAGTCGAAGACTATACCTTGCGTTCTCTTAGAGATCAGATTTCATTGGTTACTCAGCAGGTGACCTTGTTCAACGATACCTTTACCAAGAATATTGCCTATGGAGGCTTGGAAGGTGCTTCGATCGAGGATGTACAAGAGGCTGCGAGAAAGTCTAATGCATTAGCGTTTATTGAGGATAAAGACCTGGGCTTTGATACAGAGCTTGGCGATAACGGTGTCTCGTTGTCCGGTGGGCAGCGTCAACGTATCGCTATTGCACGAGCCTTGCTGAAAGATGCGCCAGTGTTGATTCTCGATGAGGCGACCTCAGCCCTGGATACAGAGTCAGAAAAAGCTATTCAAGGTGAGTTGGAGGTATTGATGGAGGGACGTACAACAATTGTGATCGCGCATCGCCTATCGACTGTAGAAAATGCAGATAAAATTGTAGTGATGGACCAAGGTCGTGTAATCGAGCAGGGAACACATCAATCACTTCTGGCTGCAAATGGTGAGTACGCCAAACTTTACAATATGAACCTGGCGGACGATGCCTAGTCAGGATCAGCAACGTGCTGCTTCAACGAGCATAACCGATGCTTGGTACCAAGGTGCTGCTTGGCTATACCTGCTGGCACCACTGTCACTTATCTATATGCTTATTTTGGTCATACGGGCATGGCTATACCGCTTAGGTTTTAAGACCTCATATCGTTCCAGTTTACCCATTATAGTGGTTGGCAATATTACGCTCGGCGGGACTGGAAAGTCACCATTGGTTGCATACTTGGTGCAAGCGCTTCAGGAAAGAGGCTATCAGCCTGGTATCGTCAGCAGAGGGTACGGTGCATCAATTCCATCTACAGAGTGTCGAGAAGTGTTAGCCGATAGCTTGCCTGAAGAGGTGGGTGATGAGCCACTCATGCTAAAGCAAGCGCTTGATTGTCCGGTATTTGTTAGTCCTAATAGAAAGCTCTCAGTTCAGGCACTGGAAGCTCAAGGTTGTAATGTTGTTATAAGTGATGATGGCTTGCAA
>NZ_LWGE01001592.1:0-2994 GCF_001635315.1 Oleiphilus sp. HI0123 | reverse complement strand
AACGGTGGGCTCATCCAGTAATAATAGTTTAGGTTTGCCTAGCAGTGCTTGCGCCAAACCAAGGCGCTGCCTCATACCTTTAGAGTAGGTTTTGACTGCTCGATTTGCTGCAGCTTGAAGGCCAACACTCTCAAGTAACCGTTCAGCCTCGTTCTTTTTAAAGCCTTTAAGTTTGGCGAAGTAAGTGAGTATATCGCGCCCGCTTAGGTGATCATAAAAGCTAACATTTTCGGGTAGATAACCAAACTTCTGGCGAATGTGGTGAGCTTTTTTGTCTCGAGGTGACTGGCCAAGGGTTAGTACTTCGCCTTGACAAGGCTCAAGCACGCCCAGGATGATTTTCATCAGCGTACTTTTGCCAGCGCCGTTATGACCAAACAAGCCAAGCACTTCGCCTGGAGGCAAGTCCAGATTGATTGCCTCGAGTGCTTTTAGCTCGCCATAATGTTTGGAGACTGAGTCAAGCTTAACAACAAGGTCAGAAGAAGGGGACGTCATGGGCTGGCTACCTTACGAGCGGGCGGTGTCATGAGAGGGAAACTATCTCTTACCCCAGGCGATTTAAGTACCGGGAATTGTTTTTGGATATAACGTAGTAACAATACTGCAGGGCTATCCATTAGCATTTTTGCCTGAGGAAACTTCCATAGTAGCTTGTCGATACTGTCATTGGGTTCGAAGTAGGTATCGCCAATTTGATCATTGTTCATATCCCAGCCTAAATAGTCGCTCCAGTAATTACCTTGGGCGTCGAGGCTCCATTCTTGTTTGCGGGTCGCGACGTATTTCACTTGAGTCTGGTTTTTGATAAAGGTGTTTTTAGCAATAATATTGTTCTCGGAACCTGCTGTCAGGTGAATACCGATTTCTGCATTACTCACGTCATTGTCTAGAATTTTGTTGTGCAGCGAGTTATAAATAAAGAAGCCCTTACCATCGGCACCCTCAACGTGACGTGCCTCACTTTGACGCACGCCATCAATCGTGTTGTTAGTTAAGGTGGAATAGGTAATAAAGTTTAATAAGATGCCGTAGTCTTCACTATCGAGTGACTGGTTATGATTGACAGTGAGACTTCTGGATTGCATGAGCGCATAGCCTGCACGGGTTCGTACCGCTTTGTTTTTGGTGACGGTATTGCTGTGGGAGTACATGTAATGAACCCCGTAGCGAAGGTCGTGCATATGGTTTTCAGTGAGCAGGTTGTTCTGGCTAGAAATAATGTAAATTCCGTCACGGGTATGCCAGATTTCGTTGCCACGAACCTCGGTATTGGTCGCAACGGATAGATGAATACCATTGCCTCGGTCGGTTGAGCGCATCTGCTCGTTACCGCTTATTTTATTGTTGATAATTTTTGCACCATCGCATTTATCTAACCAAATACCGCTAGTATCACCATGAAGCAGGTTATTCTTGATGGTTGTATTTTGTGCCGATTTTTCAATAAAGATGCCGGCATTCATTGCCGTTAAATCATCGCCCCAGTTTTCTATTGTCAGATTTTCAATGGTGACATGTGGAGCTTTTATTCGAATCCCGTCATGCATGCCTTGGGCGTTGATGATAGCGCCCTTTTCACCTTGAATAGTGAGACTCTGTCGAATAACAAAGTTACCGGCGTAAACACCGGGAGAGAGGACTATCGTATCGCCTCGAGAGGCATTATCGAGAACAGCTTGTAGGTCTAGCTGAGAATTAATCCTTATCTCTTGAGCATAGGCTGAAGAGGATAAAAGAGATGCCACCACTATCAGACAGGTACAGAGGCACAGCATAAGGATATACGCACTGTGCTTCTGTTTGTTCTGCTGTGTTTCCAGCAGTATTCGAGATGGTTGTGACATCTTGTACTTCTTTTTCGCCTTTAGCAGTTAGCTAAAGCTTAAAGGGTTTAAGCTTCGACTAACATTCGGCCACGCATTTCCATATGCAGTGCATGGCAGAACCAGTGACAGTAGAACCATTGTACGCCAACCTTGTCGGCGGTAAAGGTCACTGACTGGGTTTGCTGAGGGCCAATTTCCATACTGACGCCATGGTTGACCATACAGAAACCATGAGTTACGTCTTCTACCATATCAAGGTTAGTGATCACCATGGTGACTTCATCGCCTTGCTTAACGGTAAATTTGTTCAGGCCAAAGTTTGGTGCAACCGAGGTCATATAAACCGTCACTTTGTTACCCTTGCGAATAATCTTGTTGTCCATTTCAAGATTTACACCATCTTTCTTTGCTTGAGCAACGGTTTCAGCGAAGAAGGGGTCATCACGCTTCCAGATTTTGCTTGGCTTCACTTTGCTTCGATGAACGATCATACAATCGTGAGGCTCAGCAAAGGTCGGGCCGTCGTGAATCAGCTTCATTTCATCGCCGGAGATATCGATTAACTGATCATTTTCGGCACGAAGTGGGCCCGTCGGTAAGAATCGGTCTTTAGAGAACTTACAGAGACAGACTAGGTATTTGCCATCAGCATCACGGGTTTCACCCATGGTGGTGTGAAGGTGACCTGGCTGATAATGAACATCCAGCTTTTGGCGAATGTAATTAACTTTCTTGTCTTGATAAGCTTTGATCGCATCTTCCACGTTCCACTTAACCACCTGACTATCGATAAAGACGGTTGTATAAGCATTACCGCGTCCGTCAAAGGCTGTATGAAGCGGCCCTAAGCCCAGCTCTGGCTCTGCAACGATGGTATCGCGAGGTTTGATCTTATCATCAAATAGTGAAGCCAGCTTCTTGATCGCAATCACTGAAACGGTTGGTGAAAGCTTACCGTTAGCCACAAAGTATTCACCGTTTGGTGAAGTGTTCAAGCCATGAGGACTCTTGGGTACCGGAATATAGCGAGTATATTTGGAACCTTTACGGCCATTGATTACAGGTACTTTGGAATCGCCGATTGTCTTGAAGTCACCGTTCTGAACCGCTTTCTCAAGCGCTGGAATATCAAATACAACAACATGGTCACGCTCAGCTGAAATCA
>NZ_LWGE01001591.1:0-2738 GCF_001635315.1 Oleiphilus sp. HI0123 | reverse complement strand
TCAGGAGTACTAATTACCTAGATAACTATTACTAACGGTAATTAGGTTTTGTGGTTAGCACGGTTAAACACGTTAAACTTACCAGTAGGCGTTGTTAAACCTTTAATACGAGTAATCTCTTTAAGAGTCTTCGCATCGTAAACAACGATTTCACCAGTTGGGTTCTTGTTGTCAGTTCGGTTCCAGACAGATACCCAAACCTCAGTACCATCTTTGTTGAACTCCATGTGCAAGGCCGCTTTACCTTCTTCTTCAGTTACACGAATAGTTTTAACGATTTCGTGTGTGTCCTTATCAAATACCTGAACACTTTGCTGAACTTCTGGCTCTGGGTGCTTAAGCTGATCTGCCCATACATATTGAGATGTTGGATGGGTACGAATAAATACGCCCGCACCGTCTGTCTCAACTGTGTAGCACAGCTTCCACGCTTGGTCAGGATGACCAATCGGGTCGTTGCCCCAAACAGATACTTCACCAATACCTAGGTGAGTCGTTGCACCAACAGGGCCACACTCTTTATCAGTCCAGTTAGCACCAGGACCCGGGTGAGGCAATGAAGCAACATCGATCATTTTCTCTAACTTACGATCTTTCGTATCAACAACAACCATCTTGTTTGAAGCGTTTGCTGCGATTTGGAAGTAACGACCTGTTGGGTCAAAGAAACCATCATGCAAGAACTTAGCAGTATCCATTTGATCAATACGTAGGTTATTGATGTCGCTGTAATCAACCTGCCACATTTGACCTAACTCTTTGATCGCAACCATCCAAGTTGGCTCATTAGGTGTTGTGTAGATCGCCGCAACGCGAGACTCTTCGACATACTCACCGTCAACATTAACACCACGAGAAGAAACTACTTTCAGAGGTTCAAGTGTTTCTGCATCCATGATTACGAAGTGCGGAGGCCAATAACCACCAGCGATAACATATTTGCCATCACCGGAAACAGCGATATCTCGTGCGTCATACGCCATTTGAGTTTCAGCTACCAACATCTTGTCTGGCGTCTGCCATAAATCGATCTTGTTAACCTTACCGTCACGACCAATGGTGTACCAGAAACGACCTACGTCTTTCGCATGATCAGTTTTATGGTGCTCAGTACCCTTGATTACGTGTACTGCATAACCCGTATCGATGTGTGCAACAATTTCATGTTTGTCACCATCGATGATGGCAGCAAGACCTGCATCACGCTCAATGACAACAAAGAAGTTCTCCCAATTACGGCCATGTAGAGGTTTAGTTGGATAGTCTTTAAGAGCGATATATTCTTTGGTCCGCTCTTTCATCATCGCTAAAGACATCTCTGGTGGAACAGGAGGCTCCAACTGAATATACTTCGCAAGAAGGTCAATCTCATCTTTAGTGAAGAGATCATCAAAGTTGTTCATGCCACCTTCAGTACCTAGCTCAATAATACGAGACAGACGCTTGGTTCCTTTCTTAAGGGTTTCTTCAGGCATCAAACTTTTACCTGTTGCCCCCTTACGTAATACACCATGACAACCCGCACAACGCTGAAAGTACATGGATTTTGCTTTGTCGAATTCTTCAGGGGTTAAGGTTGGTGCAGTGTTTGTTGCTGCCTGAACCCCGGCTCCCATGCCAACGCCCATTGCTAGAGCTAATGCTGACAATATATGTTTTGTGTTCTTCATCGTATGCGAACTCCTGTTAATTGTTGTCGCTATTTGTCGTTTGGGTCTTTTGTCCGACTTCCCCCTTTAAGCCGTGAATCCCCAATAAAGCTATAAGAAGTGCTATGTTCGAAAAAAGTTACTACTCCAAAAATATGTGTTGCTATCTTCTTACAACGTCTCTCTCAAAACGTTATCTTCCTCTCTAACCACACCTACCCTTAAAGTGGTAGATACCTCCTTCCTTCGTGGATAGATCATTTGAAAAGACGGTTTACTTGACCTCAATCAAATTAACACCGCTCCCTCACTGCCATACTCCGCTTCGATTCCGGAGGTCTCACCTAGCTATACTCAAGTTTCGTACCAACACATAAAGCGCTGAAAAATAACAATATTTATAACAAGGGAAATCATAATGACCGCCTTAGCAAGAAATCATTTCGACAACAGTGAGGTAGATATGACAACAACAGGTTCATTATTCGAGACGATTACGGCGATCATTTCCGACCTCCCTAGAGACTTACCTGAAGCAAGTCGCTATCAGCGACTGCTTAACAATATGCAGAATATATTTCCGTTCGATGCGGCGGCGGTTTTGAAACTGGAAGGCAGTCAACTTCGCCCTATTGCAATGAAAGGATTAAGCGATGACGTACTAGGAAGACGATTCATCATTACTGAACATCCCAGACTGTCTCAAGTGATCCATTCAAAAGGGCTGGTACACTTTGAGGCGAACTCAGACCTACCTGACCCTTACGATGGATTAATCGGTGAAAACAACCAACACCCTGATGTACACGACTGTATGGGCATTCCCTTATTAATTAATGAAAAGCCGTGGGGACTACTTACCTTAGATGCGCTTGAACCTGGCACCTTTGACCAGATTGATAAGGACCAGCTGAGGACATTTACCAAACTCACCGAAGCGGCGGTTAAGGCAGCCGTACGAATCGATTCACTTGAAGCCAGTGCAGCTCACCACCGATTAGTCAGTCAAACTTTGCTGAAAAGCTCTGACAGCGAGATGATCGGCCAGAGCGATGTGATGATGAATCTGAAAGATGAGCTAGATATCGT
>NZ_LWGE01001590.1:0-832 GCF_001635315.1 Oleiphilus sp. HI0123 | reverse complement strand
ATGCGTGGAACTATGCCGATGCAAAAATGGATGACCTGGCTGCGTTCTTGATTACTGGCGGCCCGACCTATCTACTAGCATCTCAAGACCTGGATGGCAAAGCAGGTAAGGATTATATCGATTTGGATAAGGTTCCAGAAGGCCGCAAAGTTTTTGCTCGTGAGTGTGCAGGTTGCCACAGCTCGAAAATGGCACCAGAAAACGTACGTGCAGATAAGAATGCTTTGGCCAAGTTCTACGAAGGTCATGTATTTGGTTCGGAAGATTACTGGCAATTAGAGTTCACTGACGCAGAGCGCAATGATCCGGCCTTTATTGCGAAATTTATGCAGAAAGATGAGTCCGGTAAGTTACGTCCTAAGCAGTTCGCCGAGAAAGGTATCTTTGGTCAGGATTGGCTGTCAAACGATGAGTTAGTGCCTTTCGATATCATTGGTACAAACTATTGTCGAGCCATTCATGACAATCATAATGAAGGCCACATCTTTGAAGAGTTCTCATCTGAGACCTACAAGAATAAGCCTTCACCGGGCAGTATTCCTAAGGTGCTTAACCCTGTCGCGCCAATCGTCGGTGGTATGCAGATTGGCGAGAAGAAGATTGAAGGTGGCCCAGGGTACTTGAGAAACTTCTCTCTATTATCGGCTTGGGCAACGGCTCCATTCCTACATAACAATGCGATTGGTGAAGTGACTTTCCTTGAAGACGGTTCACCTGACTACACGGTTAAAGGACGTATCGAACAATTCGAAATGGCCTTCGATGAGTTGATGAAGTCTGACGATCCGCTGGCAGAGAACAGTCGCCCGCAGAAGATCACTAAGTTACAGCA
>NZ_LWGE01001589.1:0-8048 GCF_001635315.1 Oleiphilus sp. HI0123 | reverse complement strand
TAAAGTTAGTTGAAGAAATAACTATTTGGTGAGATTTAGGCTGATTATGAGTGAAGCAGCAATTGAGTTAGAAGGTGTTGTGAATATCGCTAAGGTTGAGTCGCTACATCATGAGATGGAAGAGATTCTTAAATTAGCATCTCCAACCGTTATCAGTGCGGGAGAAGTATCGAGAGTGGATACTGCAGCCTTGCAATTATTTGCTTCCTTTTTTACTTCAATGCGTACTGCTGAGGCTGAAGTTTCTTGGGGAAGCGTGTCCGAAGAGTTGCAAGCGGCTGCTAAGTTAGCGGGCTTGGAACAAATGCTAAATCTTAACTAAATGTTTTTGAATTTTGATTTCTTAGGGAAATTGCTTAATCGTCGCATACGGGAGAACGTAGATGGCAACAATATTGGCGGTAGATGATTCTGCCTCAATGAGACAAATGGTTTCATTCACTCTTAAAGGTGCTGGCTTTGATGTGATAGAAGCTGCAGATGGACAGCAAGCACTAGATAAAGCAAAAACTACTGCTGTTGATCTGGTTTTATCCGATGTGAATATGCCTGTAATGGATGGTATTGAGTTAGTTAAGAACCTCAGAACCTTACCGGATTATAAGTTTACTCCAATCTTAATGTTGACCACCGAGTCAGCTGGCGATAAGAAAATGCAGGGTAAAAATGCTGGCGCTACGGGTTGGTTGGTAAAACCGTTTAACCCAGAGCAGCTATTAGCGACTATCAAGAAAGTAATGGGCTAAGCTTTACCTCTGTAATGTACAGCGCTACCAAGAACAAAAAAACGTTAATGTAACTACGCGTAGACAGGCCAATACAATGAGTGTTGATTTAAGTCAGTTTCATCAGGTGTTTTTCGAAGAGAGTTATGAAGGGCTTGATGTTATGGAGTCTGCGCTTCTTAATATCGATATCTCGAATCTCGATTCTGAAGCGATAAACGAAATATTCAGGGCTGCACACTCGATTAAGGGTGGTAGTGGTACCTTTGGTTTTAATGAGATTGCTGAATTTACACATGTTGTAGAAACGCTGCTTGATCTTATTCGTTCAGACCAGTTTGTTATGGAAGCGGATCATGTCGATCTGTTTCTGAAGTCTGTCGACTGTATCCGAACTATGATCAATGAGCTTGAGGCCGGTCAAAGCTGCGAAACCAAGTTGGCAGATGAGTTGCGAGTACAGTTCAACGCTCTGCTGGAAGGTGGCAGTGAAACAGCAGAAAGCTGTGAAAGTCCTAGCGAGGAAACCGACGAAGGTTCTGATGGTTGGACTATCTATTTTAAACCCGACGCAGATGTCTTGCGCACTGGTAATGACCCAGTACGTATGTTTCGTGAACTGTCTGAGTTGGGTGAAGTCGAGGTTTCCAGTGTTGTTGATGAGCTGCCAGAACTTGGCTCGCTAGACCCCGAAGCATGCTATCTAGCTTGGAATATTGTACTTAAGGGTGATGCCGAAAGAGCTCAAATAGACGAAGTCTTTGAGTGGGTCGTTGATGACTCGGATATTCGAATTGAGAAAATTGATTCGCAAGCTTCTGAAGAGTCTGAGGTAAATGCTGAAGCAGCAGAGCCAGCGGTTGTTGCTGAAGCTGCGGTTGGTGTTTCAGCAGTTAAGACAGAAGATGTGCCCGCGTCTAAGTCGAGTGTTGAATCTAGTGCCAGTGTTGAGAAAGCGAGTAAAGCGCCAGCGCCTGTTAAAAAGGAAAGTAAGCCTGAAAGCGTTTCAATCCGTGTAGGCACAGACAAAATCGATAGCCTGATCAATATGGTCGGCGAGCTTGTAATTACCCAGTCAATGCTAAATGAACTGGGCAAAGACTTTACGGTCGATATGATGCCGAAGTTGATGGAAGGTTTAGAGCAGCTAAGTCTTCATACCAGAGAGCTTCAAGAGAGTGTCATGCGTATTAGGATGCTTCCTATTAGTTTTGCATTTTCACGTTTCCCTCGCCTCGTTCACGATATTAGTAAGAGTCTTGAAAAGAAAGTTGAGCTTGTTCTGCTTGGTGAGCAAACTGAACTGGATAAAACAGTGATGGAAAGAATAGGCGACCCTCTTGTTCACCTTGTTCGAAACTCACTTGACCACGGTTTAGAGTCGCCAGAAGCGCGTCTTGCCGCTGGCAAAGATGAAACCGGTAAGATTACCCTTAACGCATTTCACCAGGGCGGTAACATTGTTATTCAGATTATTGATGACGGTGCCGGCCTCAATGAAGATCGAATTTTATCGAAAGCAATCGAAAACGGTCTTGTTTCGCCTAACGATCATCTTGAACCAGAGCAAATTCACGACTTAATTTTCCAGCCTGGATTTTCAACTGCTGCAGAAGTTACCGATATTTCGGGGCGTGGCGTTGGTATGGATGTTGTGCGCAGAAATATACAGGACTTAAATGGTTCGGTCGAGGTTGAGTCGACTCCAGGCAAGGGGAGTATGTTCTCGATACGCTTGCCACTGACTCTGGCAATTTTGGATGGTCAGCTAATTCGTGTTGGTCAGCAGGTATATATTTTTCCTTTGGTATCTATTGTCGAATCGATTGAGTCTCAGGATCAGATGATACATCGCGTTTCTGGTGGCTGTGACGTCCTTCGCCTTCGAAACGAATATGTTCCGATTATTCGCCTTTGGGATATTTTTAACGTTCAGGCAGATCATGAACGGGTTGATGATGGTCTCCTCGTTATTGTCGAGGGTGACAATATTAAGGTAGCGGTGTTAGTTGACGACTTATTAGCTCAGCAGCAAGTGGTCATCAAGAGTTTGCAGGAAAACTATCGTTCAGTCCCTGGTGTATCCGGCGCAACGATACTTGGGGATGGTACTGTATCACTGATCCTGGATATTAGCGGGCTTATAAAGCTTGCTGGTGTTGGGCGTGATGCCTATAAGAAGATTACCGAGCCAGACGATAGCGAAGCGGCATAAAACAAAAGGTTTAATCTATGTCAGAGCAACAAGATTCAAAGCTAGAACAGATTAATGGTGAAGTCGATGATGCAAAGCAGGATGAGCCAACCGACCAATACCTCACCTTTTTTATGGGGGGTGAAGAGTTCGGTATCAATATTCTTTCAGTGCAGGAGATAAGAGGTTGGGAAGAGATCACCTCAATTCCCAATTCTCCAAGTCAGGTGCTAGGTGTCATGAACTTGAGGGGGACTGTTTCTCCTATCGTTGATTTGCGATATAGCTTTGGCATTAAAGATTTATCTTATACCGATGAAACGGTTGTGATAATCGTTTCGGTAGAAACCGAGTCTAACGCCAAGGTTATCGGAATCGTGGTTGATGCAGTGTCGGATGTGTATAACTTTTCTCATTCTCAAATTCAGCCTTCTCCCGAGCTTTCCCAAACGAGTCAGGCGCAATATGTTAAAGGTTTGGGAAGTACCGAAGAAAAAATGGTGATTATTTTGGAGCTTAGCGAGCAATTGATCGCTGATCCAGATCAGGTTGCCGGACGACAATTACTAGCGAGTTAAGGTTCTTAAGTGGATTCTGATCGATCACGAGAGTTTGCGATGTCCGATGCTGATTTCCAGGAAATCAGCGAGTTGGCCTATAAGTATACTGGCATAGTGCTGGGGCCCCATAAGAAAGATATGGTTTATGGCCGCCTGGCGCGTAGGCTCAGAGATGTTCGTTTGGGCTCAGTAAGTGAATATCTGTCTTTGATTCGTAATGAAAACAGCGAAGAAGTTAGTCGTTTTATTAATGCGATTACGACGAATCTCACATCCTTCTTTAGAGAGAACCATCATTTCGAGTTTCTTGGAGATAAGCTCTGTAAGGAGCTAAAGAATAGCAACGCTGCTTCAAGGCGAATTAGAGTTTGGTCTGCAGGCTGCTCTTCTGGTGAGGAACCTTATAGCATTGCAATGACCATTCGGGATAACTTTGATTTAAGTGGCTGGGACTGCAAAATTCTAGCTACTGACTTAGATTCCAAAGTTTTGGGAAAAGGTCAGCAAGGTGTTTACGGGGTTGAGCGAATTGAATCGCTTCCTCAAGAGATCAAGCGGAAGTGGTTCATGTTTGATAAGAACCACCCGGATATCGTTAAGGTTAAACCTGATTTGCAGGAGTTAATTAGATTTAAGCGCCTAAACTTATTGGAACGCTGGCCAATGAAAGGCCCGTTCGACCTAATATTCTGTCGGAATGTCGTTATTTACTTTAATGAAGAGACTCAAGCAGTTTTGTTCAACAGGTATGCCGATATGCTTAAAGATGGGGGCTATTTGATAATTGGTCACTCAGAGAGCTTGAGTAGAGTATGTACAAGGTTTAAGCCAATAGGTAAGACCATCTACCAGAAAATTTCTTAGTATTGAATGTTGATTGTCGTTCAGGGCAGCAATATTACAGTTAATGTAGGATAGTTAGTAAATGTCACAAAATCACACTTTACCACCACCCCTAGCAGGCTTTGAGCATGTGAACAGGTATTGGGATAAGCGAATGAATGTTCCCGCTGCTAAAATAATGCCGGGTGAGTTCTATGTGAGCAAAACTGGAGAAATGATTGTTACCGTACTGGGTTCCTGTATTTCTGCCTGTGTTCGAGATGTGCAACTTGGTATAGGTGGAATGAATCACTTTATGTTACCAGAGCAAGGGGCTCATTCGACGGAAAAGTGGGGAGCTTCAGAAATAAGCAGTGCCTCCAGGTACGGAAACTGGGCGATGGAATTTCTTATTAACGAAATCCTAAAGCTTGGTGGTACGCGTCGAAATCTCGAAATCAAAGTTTTTGGTGGCGGCAATGTTCTTAGTAACATGACTGACATTGGTAAGCGAAATATAGCGTACGTAAGAAAGTACATTTACGAAGAAAATTTTGAGCTAGCAGCGGAAGATGTTGGTGATATATACCCGAGAAAGGTCTTGTATTTTCCCGATACCGGTGCAGTTAAAGTAAGAAAGCTTAGAGAAACAACAAACGATACAGTCTTGCAAAGAGAGATTAGCTATAGCAATGACTTGAAGCAAAAGTCCGCACCAAGCGGTGGTGTTGAGTTGTTTGACTGATTCGCGCAGTAATATGTCGTACTTTTCGTGGAGAAGTAGGTTTGAGTAAGATAAAAGTTTTAATTGTTGATGACTCCGAGCTAATTAGGCAGGTTTTATCTGAAATTATTGGCTCGGCACCAGACCTTGAGGTTGTGGCTGTCGCTGAGCATCCGCTTGATGCTCGTGAGAAAATTAAGCAGTTCAGTCCAGATGTACTGACTTTGGATATTGAAATGCCAAAAATGGATGGCATTACATTTCTGCGAAATTTGATGAGATTGCGTCCCATGCCGGTCGTTATGATCTCTACTTTAACTAGTAAAGGAGCTCCGGCTACGCTTGATGCGCTTTCAATTGGCGCAGTTGACTATATCGCAAAACCACAAGGTGGTTCCTGGGATAACCTTTCGGATTATGCGCTAACAATTCAGAGTAAAGTTAGAAATGCTGCCATTGCGAATATGGCGGCTCATGATAGAGTGCTTTCGTCGAAGCAAGCTTCTAGTGAGGCGACAGAAAAACGTAAATTTGACGGGCGAAAAATTATTTGTATCGGAAGTTCTACGGGTGGAACGGAAGCTCTACGTGAAGTCCTGCAAGGGATGCCAGCAAACTGCCCGCCTATTGTTATGGCGCAGCATATACCTGCTACCTTTAGTGCCTCATTGGCGCAGCGGCTTGATGGACACTGTGAAATCACAGTTAAGGAAGCAAAGAGTGGTATGCCTTTGGAGCCGGGCCATGCTTATTTAGCGCCAGGCGACTTCCATTTAAAAGTTTACGAGAAAAACGGGCGCTTGGTTACCTCTCTATATGATGGAGAGAAGGTCAGTGGTCATAAGCCTTCGGTCAATGTATTATTCGACTCAGTCGCACAGCATTATGGGAAATATGCAGTTTCAGCTATCCTAACGGGGATGGGAAGTGATGGCGCCGAAGGTATGGAAAGAATACTTTCAGTGGGCGGTGCAACTTTTGCTCAAGATGAAGCAACGAGTGTTGTATGGGGAATGCCCGGCGCAGCTGTTAAACTTAACGCTGTGCAAAAAGTGCTCCCGATAAATAAAATTCGAGAAGCGCTACTTAAGGCTTGTGAAAGGTAGCGTTAGGAAATATCTATTTAGACAAGGGTGAGGCATAAATGTCAATCACATCAGTACTTTCAACGGATGATAACTCTCTAACTATTGCGATTAAAGGTCGCTTTGACTTTGCTTCGCATCAGAGTTTTTGTGACGCTTACGAAGGAAAAGACAACGGTGTTAGTGAATATCGCATCGATATGCGCGACGTCAGTTATCTAGACAGCTCTGCTTTGGGAATGTTGTTGTTACTTAAGGATCACGCAAAAGAAGATGTAAAAATCAGCATAGTTCACTGTTCTGATGAGGTAAAAAAGATATTCGAGATCTCTAATTTTAAACAGCTATTCGATATTCATTAAATTAAGTACCATTCTCTAAATAGCGGATATTGGCCCGATATTCGCATAATCCTCCCTAAAGCGTAGTGTAATCAAGTTAGACGACTAACTTGAGCGCCTACAATTCGCTTGTCCTAAAGCTATTTTTTCTAAGTCATAATTAATATGGCTTGAGCGAAACGGGTGGTTGTTGTTCATGCAAAATATATCTCTATCAAACCCTGTATCAGCAGGAAACGCACCAGCAGCGTCAACTAGCGGTCCAGCATTGGGCGCGAGCAGCGAACCGGGTGCATCACCCATAGAGGGTTCATTTGGTGCTACATTAACAGGTGTCTATCAGTCTTCTATAAGTCCTGAGAAACTTGATGATATTGCTGCTAAGCTTGAAGCTTTAGGGCTGGATTCAAGCTTCCTGGATGATATCAACGCATTATTGAGTGGCAATTTAATGTCTCTGGATGCGGCACAGCAAGGCATAGAATTGCCGGAAATGAGTACTTTTCTTTCTAACTCGCTGGCAGAGCTTGAGAGTGGTCTTGGATTTTCAAGTGATGACATACCCGAAGATGTGTTGGCATCTTTGCTAAATACGGTAAATGGGATACAACAAGCCCTTGCACCGGTAAGTGCTAACCTTCCACAAGCATTGACTGGGCTTGATTCAGGTGTGGCGCCAGTAAGTGTTTTGCCTGGCGTATCTTTTCAAAACCAGGATGCTAAGAAGTCTCAGGTGAACCTAAATACGGCAAACCAAATTCAAGCAGCTCCGCTTACCAATTCTAATATTGATTCAGGGCTTGGGTTGTCTCCTCAGAATTTGTCCCAAAATGGCAGTGCTATGCTCAATTTGGAAGAGGAGGTTGTTAGTCAGGCATTGCAAGGTGAATCAAAGTTTAAGGCGATTGCGGATAGTACTAGTAGTGTTGAAAGCATTCTGGAAAAAACGATTGGTAGTGGTGTAGAGCGTTCATCTTCGCCACTTAAAACAACGTTTTCGGAAGTGCAGCAGAAATTAGATAACGCGCCTTACTCGACAACAGTAATGACGGGTTTGGATGAGGTTGAGTGGGGGGAGGAAGTTGGCCAGAAGATAGTTTGGCTTACGGGAAAGGCAATTCAGTCTGCAGAGATCCACTTAAACCCTGCTGAGCTTGGTCCAATTGATGTAAAAATTTCTGTTCAAAATGATGCAGCAGCCATTACATTTAACGCCCATAATGCTTCAGTCAGGGAAATGCTTGAATCTAACGTTGTGCGTTTACGTGAAATGATGGAGACAAACGGCGTTGAGCTTCAGGAAGTGAATGTCGATGCACGCAGCGGTGATGAGCGTTTTGCATCCAATGATCAGCAGCAAGGTTCTAATGGCTCGGAAGATCAGCAAGAAGATTCTGAAGATTCTAGTAGTGAAACAGCTACGACAGAATCGATTTCACGCTCCTCTTCAAATCTCGTTGACTACTTTGCCTGATAAGTTTTTATCAGGCCCTCTTCATTTTCGCCCTCTTTAAGCTAAACTAATATCAAATAGTTAAAGGCAACAGTTAAGCTTCCGTTTAAACGGAGAACTGTTGTTTTTGGCATACACTTTGCT
>NZ_LWGE01001588.1:0-1282 GCF_001635315.1 Oleiphilus sp. HI0123 | reverse complement strand
CTAAACGCAAGTGATATTGCACACCTAATTGAATCCTCTCCACCGCGAGAGCGAGCACTAATATGGCGCTTGCTGAATGACGATTTAAAAGGTGAAGTCCTACAAGATCTCTCTGAAGACATACAGGCGCACTTCCTCAGCAAGTTAAATGCTCAGGAAGTCGTAAACTTCACAGAAGACCTCGATACAGATGATCTCGCCGACATACTTCAGCAGCTACCTGACAATGTATCAGCTGAAGTCCTTGAGTCAATGGACACGCAAGACCGTGCCCGTGTCGAGGAAGTCCTCTCATATCACGAGGACACTGCCGGCGGCTTAATGAATACAGATACCGTCACCATCCGCCCCGGTATCACTATTGACGTTGTGTTGCGTTACTTAAGAAGACACCGTTCCTTACCAGAAATGACTGACAAATTGTTGGTTGTTAGTCGTAAAGACGAGCTAGTCGGAACTCTGCCACTTAATAAATTACTTGTCTCTAATCCCACTGCCACGGTTCGGGAAGTAATGGAAACTGACACCATTACCATAGATGTCAATCTGACCGATAGCGAAGTAGCTAATCTATTTGAAAGAAGAGATCTCGTCTCTGCGCCGGTTATTAACAAGGAAGGCATCCTTCTGGGCAGAATTACAATCGATGACGTGGTTGATGTCATCAGAGAAGATGCTGACCATTCGCTAATGAGCATGGCAGGTCTTGATGAAGAAGAAGATACATTCGCCCCCGTTAAGCAAACAAGCAAGCGCAGAGCTATATGGCTTGGCATCAACTTGATTACTGCCTTCATCGCATCAACAGTGATTGGCGTATTCAAAGAAACCATCGAGCAAGTCGTAGCGCTCGCCGTATTGATGCCTATCGTCGCCAGCATGGGGGGCGTCGCAGGTAGCCAAACATTAACACTGGTTATTAGAGCTATTGCTGTTGGCCAAATCAGCCATTCAAATCTGTCATGGCTGTTAAACAGAGAGTTTCTAGTATCCATAATCAACGGCACACTTTGGGCTTTTGTGGTCGCTGTCGCCGCCATTCTTTGGTTTAACGACCTAACGATTGGCCTGGTGATCGCTGCAGCAATGGTCATTAATCTAGTCGTAGCCGCCATCGCTGGCACAATCCTGCCTATTTACCTAAAATCAAAAAGCATTGATCCTGCACTAGCTGGTAGTGTTATCCTTACCACAATTACCGATGTTGTAGGCTTTTTGTCATTCTTGGGCTTGGCAACTTTTGCCTACGCGAACTAGTAAGACTCCATTAATATATTTTTTT
>NZ_LWGE01001587.1:0-1789 GCF_001635315.1 Oleiphilus sp. HI0123 | reverse complement strand
AAAAAAGCAGCATCTTTAGCGCTATAATTAAGTTAATGATAAAGATAGATCGTTATATGGTTTTCCGTTTTTAAATTAGAGCATTAATTTGTAGTCGGAGGTGTCCTATGAAACGTTTATATTACCTTAGCCCTTCAATTGACAGTGTCGACCAAGTTTCGAAAGATTTGCATGAGCATGGTATTACTGACTGGAACTTTCATATTATTAGTACTAATGAAGAGGGTCTATATAGTCATCATCTCCACTCTGCGAGTGCACTTCAGCGTACCGACTTCGTGCGCTTTGTAGAGCGAGGCTTATTGTCCGGTGGGATGATTGGGCTGTTTTTTTAGTCCCCTTTACTTATATCGAGGAGTTTAGCTTCAATGCATGGCTAGTGATCGCGATCTTTAGCATGTTCTTTGGTGCGTGGTTTGGCGGTGTTGGTGGGCTCAATACTGAACACTACAAGATCCAGAAGTTTCACGAACAAATTATTGAAGGTCAGCACTTGATCTTAGTGGATGTTAACACGAAGGATGAACAACGCATAAAGTGCATTATGGAAATAAGGCACCCCGAGGCGGTACTTCAAGGTTCTAGCTCGACTATTACTAATCCGTTTTCCAAGGATGATGCTGAACACATCAGCGCAAAGTCTTAGGGCTGCGCATTAAGGTGATAAAAGCTTAGATTATCGCCTTAATGCATTATTTGCAGTTCACAAAGTGTTCATGTCGAAATCTGTCAAAGCAAAAATTTCAAGGACTTCATAGGTATTCTTGTCGAGCTTTGCCAAACCAAAGCCTGATTTCCCAATTATGCGGATATAGAAGTATTTGCCTGTATCAAACTCTTGATCCTTATAAATCTTCTTAAGGTAGACTTCTTCAAGAGCTGCTTGCTTGATGCGTTCTTTTTGCTCGCCTAGCTCATGATAATAATCCATGTTCTGTAGATAATCTGTATCCCCTTCACCGGTAAATGCATGAACAGTGATCGCTATTCTAACTTCGGTTGTACCGGTTAAAACGTGGAACTTTGGTGCTGAAGCCAAGCTAGTATCGATAATATTAGGGTCAACAGCTGTCATATCGTAATTCGATGCGGTTTGGATCTCAAATGAGTTATTGACAAGTAATGCTGATAAAGGCCTTTCCTTGTAGATGGTCTGAAACCCATATACAAGCGCTGCTATTTGGAATAATGCAATCACTGACAGGTCAAACTTTAGACTCTTCTTACCTTTTTTATATACGACAAAAGTAAGTAGTGGCCCTAGTATCACGTCTACAGCAAACAGGATTAGAATGATTTCTGATATACCCTGTATTTTGAAGTAGAAGTCAGGATAAATTTGGAATCTGATAAAAAAGTAAACTATCGATACGATAGCGAGACTAATAAGAAAGTGGATTAGAAATGCGATGGGTTTTGTCATAGTCGTCAGTTAAGTTAGTGTTTAAACTAAGCTTAGAAGCGACTTGGATATTTTCAAAGAAATAAAGAACGGAATTAAAAAAAAGCCGCATTTAAGTGCGGCTTTTTAGAAACTACAAAGGTATTGTTATTTCATTTTTTTACGTGTGGCAACTAGTCCTGCCAAACCTAATGCAAACAAAGCAATGGTGCCAGGTTCTGAAACTGCAGTAACTTTAACGTCGTCAAAAATATTACCTGTTGTATCTCTTCCGCCATCTAAGGATGTGAATGTTAAGGTAGAAAGCGAGCTAGTAGCTGTGAATTGATAAGTATACTGATTCCAGTTACCCCATGATTGGTTATAAACAGAATCTGAAAGGTCACC
>NZ_LWGE01001586.1:0-703 GCF_001635315.1 Oleiphilus sp. HI0123 | reverse complement strand
TTTCCTCTGACACCTCAGAGATTGAAACGTCTATTCGATCACCAACGTTTGCACCTGTTTGGAAACTAGTACCCTGGAAAGAACCATCTAAAAGGTTCTGACCGTTAAAGTTTGTTTTCTCTGCGATACTCGCAATCTCGGTTTTAAGCTGCTCAACCTCTTCTTGCAGTGAAGAACGTTCCAATGATGTATTCGTACCGTTTGCAGACTGCAATGCTAGTTCACGCATACGCTGCAAGGAGGTTGTCATACTGTTCAATGCACCTTCAGCTGTCTGTGCTAGCGATACACCATCACCTGCGTTTCGGTTTGCTACATTTAGACCACGAACCTGAGCATCTATTCGGTTTGAAATCGCCAAACCTGCCGCATCATCCTTTGCGCCATTGATACGCAAACCAGATGATAAACGCTGTAAAGCAACACTCTGTTCATTCTGAGATTTGTCTAGGTTGCGCTGAGCATTCAAAGACGCGATATTAGTATTAATTATTTGAGGCATGTCGTTTCTCCGATCAATTTTGCAAGTAAACGAACGAGATTTTGAAGTACATCATGCTTTGTAAAGCACGCTCTCGACCGCTTGTTACATCACTTAACGGCACTCCTTAGAATTACTTTAGTTTTTTTTACAAAAACAATGTAAGCAAGTGTAACGAAGTTCTTTTTTCATAAACGCTCTCACTCTCCACATTATAAATAG
>NZ_LWGE01001585.1:0-2478 GCF_001635315.1 Oleiphilus sp. HI0123 | reverse complement strand
CCATTCCCGCTGCCAGCGAAAGACAAACTACTGGTAACCATACGAAACGCCGTATAAAACAAAAGCACGCCACCGGATATCTTGAATGCATGAATACTAATCGCAAGCTTACTTAAAAGGAGTTCACCAAAATTGCCAAACAATACTAGTAGCATCGTGGAAATAAGACAGGCCTTGAAAGCGATCAACTTTCGACCTGAACCACTTTCAAGCAAAGAATGGAAAATTAAAGCCATTCCAATCGGATCGATGATCACAAATAGAGCAACCAACGCTCCAACATATACACTTATATCCATAAGAATCTCATAAAAGGACTTACTATCACTATAGTATTGAATCGTGCCAAGCGCGAAAGATACTTTCTCTAAAGCGAAAAGGCTTAATTTTTTTGTATGTGATAAATCAATCCCTATATATTTTATTGCCCTTTAATCCTGATTTAAAAAGACCCGCAGCGTAATAATATGACATAATGTTCATGTCGACTCACAGTCACAAAACTAAGTCGAGTCAAGATAGAACAGCAACACAATAATATGTCAAAGGATTTGAAATGGGCTTAAAATCTTTTCTAAAAGATAAACTAGTATCAAAAGAACTAAACGTCCAACTCGATAAGATAGAAAAACCAGTTGGAACCCTTGGCTATGACCCATGGGGTTTTAACTCTGATACCAATAAGATTGTTTTTTCTTTATTCTCTGGCATTTACAACAAATACTTTCGCGTAGAGACTAGCGGGATTGAGCATATTCCCGATTCAGGGCCCGTACTAATTATCGCAAACCATAGTGGACAGCTTCCTATTGATGGAACACTTATCGGTTATGCAGTAGCAAACCGAGAAAATTCTCCTCGTTTACCTCGCGCAATGATTGAGCGCTTCTTTCCAACAGTTCCATTCCTTGGAAATTTTCTGAATCAGGTTGGTGCCGTATTAGGCGACCCTATAAATTGCGCAAAAATGCTTGAAAATGGTGAGGCTATTGTGGTTTTCCCGGAGGGAATACGAGGCTCAGGAAAGCTATACAAAGATCGCTATCAGCTTGCACGTTTCGGAAATGGCTTTGTGCACTTGGCAATGAAGCACACCACACCGATTATTCCGGTTGGCGTCGTTGGCTGTGAGGAGACCATCCCTGCTATCGCCAATATCAAGCCCTTAGCTAAGCTTTTAAACGTTCCTTATGTTCCAATAGCCCTGCCTTTCATTTTCCCTGCGAAAGTTCGCCTCAACTTTGGGAAACCTATTTACTTCGAAGACGAAGATCTTACTGAAGAGCAAGTGACGCGTAGAGTTGAAAAGGTTAAATCAGCCATCAATGGCTTGATTGCAAAAGGATTGAATGAAAGGGAGGCAATATTCGAATGAGTTCTCGTACAAACACTAGCAAAACAATCAGCAAGAAAAAAGCTGAGCACAAGAAAAACGTTCTTGTTACAGGCGCTGCCGGCGCCTTAGCCCAGCAAGTCATTAATCGACTTCGTGATGAATACCAAATTGCTGCTGTAGATTTCCGTAAAATCACCTATCACAGCGACGACATTCCAAGTTATAAAGTCGATTTCAATAAACGCGTTTTTGAAGACCTGTTTAAGCATCATGACTTTGATAGCGTTATTCACCTCGGACGTATTTCTTCTGCAGAAGAAACACGGATGAGACGTTATAATGCCAATGTTCTTGGCACACAAAAGCTTTTGGACTTAAGTCATAAATACGGGATCAGCAATGTTATTGTGCTATCAACCTATCACGTTTATGGGTCATCACCCTATAACCCGGCACTGATTGATGAAACTGCCCCGCTAAAAGCAGCTGAGCTAACAATGGACCTGGTAGATTCCGTCGAGCTTGAAAGCCTAGCTAATATCTACCTATGGCGCTATCCTGACTTGAACATTACGATTCTAAGGCCCTGTAACATTGTCGGCCCTGGCGTACGAAATACCATCAGCAACTTACTTTCAAGTAAATACGCACCGGTACTGATGGGATTCTCTCCAATCATGCAGTTCATACATATAGATGATATGGCCGATGCCGTTACGCTAGCGCATAAGCAGCGAAAGCGCGGTGTCTACAATGTTTCGACAAATGACTGGGTTGCCTACCAAGACGCGCTGGAACTTTGTGAGTGTACACCCATACCCATTCCATCTATCCCGCCCGTGTTGCCTCGTGCCATTACAGGCTTTCTGAACTTAACAATGTTTCCGTGTTATTTGCTTAATTATTTTAAGTATCCGGTCGTTATTGATGGGTCTCATTTCAATGAAACCTTTGGATTTAAAGCGAAACGCCCGATTAAAGAAATTTTCAGAACTTACCGTGAATTGAAAGAGTAGCAGACTAAAATCTAGACGTAAAAAAGCCGATGAGGCTAGCGCTATCATCGGCTTTTTGTTGTCGCTTAAATCCCGATATTTTTTAAGGTATCAAGCATCTGCTCAAGTATCGCAGCCGCTCTCGGA
>NZ_LWGE01001584.1:0-3675 GCF_001635315.1 Oleiphilus sp. HI0123 | reverse complement strand
TCAAGCATTCCTTACACCCTAAGTGCTCACCTTGATAAAGCCTTGGGCGCAGTATTCATCTTATTTTGCTTTCGCTACTGGGTCAGCAATAGGAGCCCTTCAAACCTGAAGAACGAAACCAACATAAAGCCCGAGCTATTCGCCAAGGTCGGCTTCGCTATGTTTGGGATTTTTCTGATCGGCTACATTTTGGGCGTCAATACAGATTTTAAATTCGGCCAGCTGACTTTCGCCTTTATTTTTATTAATCTGTTTGTGACCTGCATCGCTGAAGAAGCGTTCTTCAGGCTAATCATTCAGCGCTTTATATTCCTAAAATCGTCTACAGCCAGCGCCGCCATTATTGGCTCATCCCTTCTGTTCACTCTTGCTCACTTCCATACAGGGCCCGGGGCGATAGAGAGGCTCAGCCTAATCTTTGCCGCGGGTTTACTCTACGCATGGAGTTACCAGCGAAGCAATTCTCTGCTACTTGCTATCCTGCTTCACTTTAGCATTAACCTGATTCACTTTAGCTTCTTCGTTTATCCTGCCTCTTTTACTCATTGATGACTAAGCACGCACTAAATTCTATTGGCAATAAGGCCACTTTCTTTCGAAAGCAGCCTTCTCTTTAGTCACCTGCGATTAGTGTAGGTCAGGTACAACACCCACCTGAGGCATTTCTGCCAAACCAATGTCTCTGGCATGTTCTTCAAACCCTTTGTTCTTCCAGAAGAAAGCCCCTGGCATGGTTGTAGGTACAACCAATATATAGAAGAGTGCACGACCAACTAACAACATAATGATCATGCCAAGCCCCGCAGCGATACCAATCAGTGCAGCTGAAATACCGGTAGGCGCCCAGATAAAGAAGACTGCAGAGATAAGCAAGCCAAGCACTAAGCTGACGTTTCTCGCCAAGTAAGTATTGCCAAACGTCGTCCACTGAATGTAGTGCGCTGCTGCGCCCTCTCCCTGTTCAGTATTCAGGTAACGAGCATGAGCAACAAGACCTATTGACTCAACCAGCAAGCCAATAAAGACCAGACAAGACACTCAGAAGTGGTGCAAAGCTTAAATCTTTAAGCGAATAAGCAATACAAGCAAACACGGCAAAAACAATTCCGCCGACACTAAACATACTGCCAAAGAAGCTGGTCAATACCTGCCAATGATTCCAGAACGGGCGAGCTTTAATTCGATAGATACAGTGCATGAAGTACAAACCTATCAAAGCAGAGATCACCGCAAAACCACCCGCAATAGATATCAGCAAATCTAGGATACCCAACTGCAACCATTCATTGATCGCAGACAACACGGTATAGCCACATAGGCCCGCGAAGAACATGGCGATACCCAAGGCTTCCCGACTAAGTGGTGACCAACGCAAGTTATTAAACCCACGGTAGAAACGCAAAGGCTTACCCAGGTGCAGCGTAGAAAGGAATAAACCCAAAGCCTGAACAAAAATCATCGCACCCAATAATGGATACTTCATCGCACTTTGATCTAAAAATGCAAAGGCTTCAGGGAAGATAGACGGCCCCAACAGCAAAATCATAAAGGCACCGATCACTGCTTGAGTCGACAAGGTGAACATAACCAAAGGATTTTCTCGCGAACTTAGACGCTTCAAATTCCAAGATCGCTCTTTACCTGCTTTCTCATTTACAACTGAACGATAACTTCCATCTTCTTGCTTATGGTACTTAAGAGGCTGAACATCTGTTCGCGTCATCTCTTCCGGTAGAGTTTTGATCTGCTGGAAACGAATATTAGGTTGCGTAATTGATGGGTCAGGGAAGCCAGGGATACTCGCCTCAGTCTGCTCTCTATTTTCTGGCGTATCTTCAATAACACCAAAGTTCAATGCATTACCCAAACAGGCCGAAACACAGGCTGGCTTCAAGCCTACTTCTAAGCGGTCAACACACATATTACACTTCGATACCTGACCTTTAACCGGGTCAAGCTGTGGTGCGTTATAAGGACAAACCCAAGTACAGTAACCACAACCAAAGCAGGTATCAGGATCCTGGAGTACCGCACCATATTCAGTATGCTTGGTATAAGCCTTTGTTGGACAGCCCTTCAAACAAACCGGGTCGTCACAATGGTTACACGCCATTGATATGTTCATGCGCTTATAGTCAGGGTAGGAACCCCCTTCTACATAACCAACCGAGCGGAAAGCCAAGTGAGCCGGATTTTCATTCTTTTCACTACAAGCGGCTTCGCAGGCATGGCAACCGATACAGTTGTCAGCGGTAAAGTGAAATCCGTGCTGCTTGTTTCGATTAGGGTTGCAACCTACAGAGGGGTTTTCATTGATCTGCATCGATCGCCCCTGCTCGAACGCGCCTTCGGTCAGATCCAATAAGTCAATCTTCTGCCCATAGCGGTTTTCTTCGCTTTCGTTCTTCTTCACCTTAGGATCATACAGCTTTGCATAGCCTTGCTCGTTATCCCTGAAGGTAAAAGTCGGTCTTTCGTTGGTGTTCTTTTCTTCGTTCGGCACACCGATCTGGTCCAAGCGGTCACGAACTTTTACTAATAAATTCAGCATATTAATATCCTCTTCGCTCAGCATTTAATTGACCAGCCACCGACTGGTCGACCGGTTCTATCTTGATCGCACACTGCTTAAAGGCAGGTTGCCTTGAGTGTGGGTCAAGCAAACCAAGCGAGACACGATTAACACAATCATGAAAGTGAAAAGGAATGAAAACCATATTTCTAGGAACTCTCTGCGTTAGCTGTACCATCACCACGGCATCACCGCGGCGCGAAACAATTCTCACATACGATTGATGCGCTACGCCTAACTCTGCAGCTGCGTCAGGGTTCATTTCCATGTAGGGGGTTGGGCTGAACTTATTCAGGTTACCCAACTTCCCGGTCTTAGTTCGGGTATGGAAGTGCTCCACTACCCGGCCACTATTCATCCAGAAGGGGTACTTGTCGCAAGGTGTTTCATTATTCTCGATATACGGCAAAGGAATCAGGTTCGCCTTCTTGCTCTTAGTCTGGAACTTACCGTCCGTATACAAACGAGGGTCGCCCTTGCCACTGTCATTTCCTTCGCGATAAGGCCAATGAATCCCTCTGGCTTCTTCCAGTATTTCATGCGTCATACCTGAAATATCTAAGGTTCTGCCATCACCTTTCGATAGCTGGCGCATTTCTTCAAAGGCCTCTGCCGTGGTATCAGGGAAGTTAATCTTCTGGCCATTCTCAAAACGCTTGACCATTTCGTTAAAGATCCAGAAATCCGGCTTAGAGTTGGCATAAGGCTCCACCACTTTACGCACGAGGTTTACACGTCGCTCTGTATTAGTGAAGCAACCTTCCTTCTCTGCCCAAACCGAACCCGGAAGATAGACATGAGAATATTGATTGGTTTCAACGTCACGGTAACTATCCTGAACAACCAAGAACTCCAGTTTCTCAAGCGTCTTACGAATTCGAGAAGTTTGCGGCATCGAGGTCATGGGGTTAGTCGCGATCAACCACAAGGATTTAATCTGGCCGGTTTCAATTGCCGGGAAGATATCGGTTTGTTGCATCCCACGCTTAGTCGGAAAGAAGTCAGCATCAATGCCCCAAAAATCAGCAATTTCCTGGCGATGCTCTTCATTTTCCAAAGCCCTGTAGCCTGGTAAGCCAGAACAAGAAGACCATTCACGCGTC
>NZ_LWGE01001583.1:0-1376 GCF_001635315.1 Oleiphilus sp. HI0123 | reverse complement strand
CAGATACTGAGATAGACCAAGCTTTCTACCAAGATTTGGAGAAAGATATTTCCCATGCTTATCACATTGATTTTGATGAAAAGACTAAGTCCTCAAAAGCTAGTGAAGGATATTTCTGGAATAACAACCTAGTCCAAGAGGCTGTATAAAAATGCTTCCCAATAATTTCAGACTATTTCAAGACACAGAAGACAAACTCAAGAAGCTTAAAACCAAAACAGGTATTACCCCCAATATATCAGCCAGGATTGCCTTTTTTTGTTCTATTGAGCATGGTTATAGATATGAATTAGATGACCAAAAAACTAACGGTTCATTGGCTTTAAGTAAAAGCATTTGGTTTGGAGACTATGAATCGTTGATTGAAACGCTTCTAAGAGATCATTATCCTGATTTAGATGATGAATCGTTGGTCAAAGCATGGGCTAGCCATGTAAAACATGGCGAAAGTTACTTAAGCAATCTAGCTTAGAAAAAGGTAACGAGTGGAAAATCAATTTATTAAAGACATCATATGCGCCCTTTCTGTATGGGAAAAAGGAGAAGTGAGAGCACCTCATAAACCATTGCTAACCCTGCTAATACTAGGTCATTATCAAAACGGACATAGTCGTTTAGTCAAGTACATGGATATTGAGAAGAAGCTAAATGCACTCTTAAAAGAGTTTGGCCCATACAGAAAAAGCTACCATCCTGAGTACCCATTTTGGTACCTAAAAAACGACCAATTCTGGGAGCTAGATAATGTTGAAGGCTTTAGATTGAAGAAAGGTAAAAACCAGCCTTTAGTTTCCGAATTCAAAAAGCACAACCCTAATGGCGGCTTCACTAAAGAAATATACGATGGCATATGTACAGCTCCTTCATTGATAGTGGAAATAGCTGAGAATCTTCTTGATTCTCATTTCCCAGAGTCCACCCACGAAGACATATGCTCTGCTGTTGGCTTAGATTTAAGTAGATTCACAATAACTAGAAAAAAAAGAAATCCAGAATTCAGAGATAAGGTTCTGAGAGCATACGAATATAAATGCGCGATCTGTGATTACAATATCAGGATTGGAGATAGCCCCGTCGGCCTCGAAGCTGCACACATTAAATGGCATCAAGCAGGAGGCCCTTGTGCCGAAACGAATGCTTTGGCTCTTTGCTCCCTACACCATAAACTTTTCGACCGCGGTGCATTTACAATCAATCGAGAATTCCAGCTAATTATTTCAGAGTGGGCACATGGAACAAATGGTTTTAACGAGTTGCTCCATAATTTCTCTAATCGAAAAATCTCCTCACCTAGAAAGATAGAATACCAACCATCAATTGAGTATTTGGATTGGCACTTCTCTGAAGTGTTCCGTCAATAAGTAGTCCGTTTATCC
>NZ_LWGE01001582.1:0-1679 GCF_001635315.1 Oleiphilus sp. HI0123 | reverse complement strand
CATACATAAATAGGTAGTAAGGGAGAATGCCCAGGTCAAAGAGCGCTAGACTAAGCTTTGTTAGTGTCTCTGCATGATTATTGACGTCTTTTAGCAAGACTGCCTGGTTCAATAAGGTGACGCCAGCCTGTTTGAGAGCAGTGAAGCAGGGTCTGAGTTGACTATCTAACTCGTTAGGGTGATTGCAGTGTGTGACGAGTATGAGTTGTTTGTTGCAATCAGAAAATATTTTTAATAGTTCTTGGTCGATTCTTTCCGGGATACTGACGACCATTCGAGAATGAATACGAATGCGTTGGATATGCTTGATATCAGCAATATTGTTTATTAGCCAGGCAAGGTGGTCGTTATTGTGTATTAAGGGTTCGCCACCGCTCAGGATTACCTCATCTAATTCTTTGTGTTCTTCAATGTAGTTGAAGACCTTTCGCCATTCGTTTTTTGATTGGCGATGCGCGTCATAAGGAAAATTCCGGCGGAAGCAGTAACGACAGTTAATAGCGCACACAGTACTACTCATGAGTAATACCCGATTATTGTACTTGTGCAGTAAGCCTTTGACGGGAGAGTACTCTTCCTCGTTCAGAGGGCTATCGTTAAAACCATCGACTTGCTTGAACTCTCTATTTTGAGGAAGTACTTGTAGAAGAAGTGGGTCATTCGGGTCGTTTGAACGAATACTTGCCAAGTAACGTGGTGGTACTCTTAATTCAAACAAACGCTCAGCCTCTTCATCTACTAAAGGATGATCGTTCAGACCTAGCTTGTTCAGCAAGTCTGCAGTACTTATTTTGCACTGGCTAAGTTGAGACTGCCATGAACCGTATTGCGCTTTATTTTCGACAGGAATAGTTGATAGATGTATCATGTGCGCTTTAATTTTGGTCTGCGAGCCTAAAAAAGAGTCAGCCCTTGATGTAAAGAGGCCGGTAAACCGCGCAGTATATAGCGAAGTAAAGCTATAGAAAACAGTTTGTCGCCCACTCATTGGCCCTGTATAGATTAGGCTGGACCAAGATAGCGAGAAAATAATTCCGTAAATTGAATAGTTCCTGCATAAATATGTAGGAGACAGAAACAGGTGAGATCAAAATGGGAAGTTATTCTACCAGCGAATTCCGTTCAGGCTTAAAAGTAATGTTGGATGGTGATCCTTGTGCGGTGATTGAGAATGAATTTGTAAAGCCAGGAAAAGGCCAGGCTTTTAACCGCGTTAAGTTGAGAAACCTCAATACTGGGCGTCAATGGGAGAGAACCTTCAAGTCAGGTGAATCTCTTGAAGCGGCTGACGTAATGGAATTCGATATGGAGTACCTCTATACCGATGGTGAGTTCTGGCACTTTATGATGACTGATGGTTCTTTTGAACAGCATGCTGCTGATGAAAAGGCTGTCGGTGATACAATTAAGTGGTTAAAGGAACAGGATGTTTATACGGTCACACTATTCAATGGTGCACCCTTGGCTGTTGCTGCAGCAAACTTTGTTGAGCTGGAAGTGGTAGAAACTGACCCGGGTTTGAAAGGCGATACAGCTCAAGGTGGCACAAAGCCGGCTACCTTTTCATCAGCAGCATGCTGTTCAAAAGAACCATCAGTCATCATAAAGTGCCAGAACTCACCATCGGTATAGAGGTACTCTGTACACGATTCAAACTGATAAGCCTTTAGATGACCATG
>NZ_LWGE01001581.1:0-1091 GCF_001635315.1 Oleiphilus sp. HI0123 | reverse complement strand
ATATCGTCGTTGATGCCGGTATCCAGGGTGTAAGTGTCCCAGAAGACTATGTCACGAATGGGCAAATTATACTCAATATTAGTCCTGGTGCGGTTAATGAGCTGTTAATTGATGGAGAGGCTATTAGTTTTCGAGCGCGTTTTGGTGGCGTTCCGATGCAGGTCTACGTTCCTATCGTAGCTATTATGGCGATTTACTCAAAAGAAAATGGACAGGGTATGGTGTTCGGGGCTGAGCCTGGTGCTCCAGAGCCGCCGAGTCCGAATGACCCACAAGATGAAGGGAAGAAAGCGGCAGAACACCTGCCTCATAAGCCTTCTCTAAAGATAGTTAAATAAAGAGAAAGCCTGTTCTAGGCTTTCTTAACTAAAATGCGCCACCAAAAAGTTGATTTTCGATTTGGTGGCACATGGCATTAACTGCCATAAGTTGAGCTTCCATCGCTCGCGCTACCGAATTGGTGTTTAGCTGGATTTCAACATCCTGTCCCTGCTTTATCGCAGAAATTTTCCCATCTTTATGACCGATAAGTGTGATTACCTTGATGTCCTTTTCGTGCGCGGTTTGAATTGCTTGAACAATATTGCTGCAGTTGCCATCGATAGATAGTGCAATCAGGGTGTCTCCTTCGAAACCAATGGCTCTAATTTGCTTGGCATAGCTAAGGTTGTAATTGCCGTCCTTCGCAATAGCAGAAATAGTTGTGGAATCGATAGAAATATTGATCGCAGGAAGGCTTGGGCGTTCGAATTCCTGTTGGTTCATTAAGCAGGTTGTTAAAAGGCTTGCGATTGGTCCAGATAGACCGTTCCCGCAAATAATCAGTTTTTTATCGCTCAGAAGTGTCTGTGTAATTAGGTTGCAAGCTTGCTCCAGGTTTTCACTAAGTGCTTCAAGGTTTGCTGCGGCAGAATCAACAGCTTCACATAGGTAGTTTGATAGTGGTGATAGTTCGGACATTTCTAGTTAACCGTTTTAGGTGATTTAGGTAATAAACTGAGCTCAATAAGATGCATCGAATGCAGCTTTGTGCCAATGAATTTGCTCGGATAAGCTGTTCTCTTTCTGGCTGATAGATATAACATCAAATC
>NZ_LWGE01001580.1:0-1296 GCF_001635315.1 Oleiphilus sp. HI0123 | reverse complement strand
AGTTGGCTTTCATAAAGCTCGGGAGATGGGTATTTTGGATCAATTAACTATCGTTGGGAGTAAGCGTTATTGCCCTGGCGGAAATTATTTAGCTTTTGCGAAGAAGCCAGGGCTTGAAGAGCTGTCATTGAGATTCAGTGAGGAGCTGACGAAGTTCAAGACAACTGATGAATATAAACAAATTCTAGCCAAATATGGAAAACTTCAGTAAGAGTTTAACCAAGCGCCCTACCGAACTCGCCTTCGGTTAACGCAGCGTTAGACAATCTTTATAGGGAAATATATCAATTGATCAAAAACACCATCTTTATTTTATCTCTAACACTGCTGTTCGGCTGTGCAACCACAAGTCAAGAAAGGCTCGCTCGGGCAAAAACTTATGAGGAAAGATCTGAGCGCGCTAATCAACAAGCTTCTAAAATTGGAAGTCTCCCTGGTACTCCAGATAATATTGAGTCGATGGAAAGAGCTTATGAAGAATCAGCTTATTACAGAGAAAAAGCACATGATACGAAGTACAAAAATACATGGGCTGAATTGATTGTTGGGGTCATTGCCCTTCTCATTGGAATCGCAACAAAATAAACATAACCAGACCAAGCAACAGGTTCTTTATGAAACTAAAAACAATTACTTTACTCTTAGCAAGCCACTTATCTATAGGCGCATTGGGTATCGGTTTGGGGATATATATCCTGCCAATTCTAACGGCACCGACTGCGCCTTCAGAGTCAATGATCTCAGAGATTTCTTCGCAAGCGCGATATACCGGGAAGTTTAAAAGAGACCTAGAGGATAGCGACACCTTTCACTGGGGCGAAGGCATCGTTTCGCTTAACACTGAGTACATTTCTTTAGCTGGCCAACTGGCTCCCGGGCCAGACTATAAGCTTTATCTTTCTAAAGAGTTCGTAGAAACCGAGCTTGATTTTCAGCGCTTGAAGTCGTCAATGCTTCAAGTTGGTGACGTGACAACCTTCGAAAACTTTGTCGTCAAAGTGCCTCAGGGCACCAATATAGCTGACTTTAGCTCAGTCATTGTTTGGTGTGAGGCCTTTGGTGAGTTTATTACGGCAGCCAAATATCAGTAAATGAGTTCAGCGAACAGACTCTGCAATTAAAATATTTGATTCGCCCAAACGGTTAAACCCGATGCGACACTGCCGAAGTGGTCGCCATCAAGCACCTCGATGTCACCAAATTTATTGTGAATTGCTTTACGAATAACAGGGGACTGACCCGATCCCCCCGTTATAAAAATTAGATCGGGTTGTGTTTGCGCTTGTGTAATCGCTT
>NZ_LWGE01001579.1:0-3383 GCF_001635315.1 Oleiphilus sp. HI0123 | reverse complement strand
AAACATGTTCCCGGTGATATCGCTATATGGGTTCTGGTCTTTGCAGAGTTATTTGAATTTGGCTTGTTCTTTATCCTCTATATCGTTGCCAAAGTTCATAACCCGGAGCTATTCAAAACCGGCCCCTTAAGTCTTAATACCAGCGCCGGTATTTTGAATACCTTTATTTTACTGACGAGTAGTTACTTTATTGCCCGTTCAGTAAGAGCGATTCGCCTTGATAAAGCGCAAGAGAGCCGACGTTGGATATGGCTAACCTTAGCGTGCGCAGTGGGATACTGCCTAGTGAAAGCTTGGGAGTATAAATTTAATGAGCTTAACGGCATTGGAGTCGAAACTAATCTCTACTTTAGCGTTTATTACTACCTGACCTTCAATCATCTGCTGCATGTGTTTTTTGGGATGGCTGGTTTGCTGTGGGTACTAACCAGGTCTTACTTTGGGGCGTATTCTGCTAAGCAATATGCGGGTTTGGAGGCAGGTGCGTGTTACTGGCACATGGTTGATTTAGCCTGGATTATTATTTTTCCACTGATCTATGTGATGAGATAGCGATGATTCTACCTCTACCAAGCAAAAGGCACTTACTGCGAATTTGGCTGGCTTTACTGGCTTTGACCTTACTAAGCGTATTGACTGCTGAAACAGCGGACTTCGGTCAAATATCAGTGGTAATTGTCTGTGTTATTGTCACATTAAAAGGGCGGTTGGTGATCGATGAGTTCATTGGTTTGCGTCATGCACACCCGAAAATCAGGAAGGTCATGCTGGGGTACTTTTACTTGATCCCTACTTTAATTGTTTTGGGAGTGATATTTCCGGGAGTGATCATTTCACTCACCTCCTTAAACTAGTCTTTAAGTAAAGAGAGCTTTAATGACTAAAGTCTGTATAAATTCAGAGCCAGAAAAGTCATCGTCCCTACCGGGCGACTTTGCCATTTGGATTTTTATCCTTGCAGAGCTGGGCGTATTTTCGATCTTGTTCATCGCCTATGCCTTTGCTCGAGTATTCAACCTGGAGATGTTCGCTGAGGGGCATCAACACCTTAACCAGCTAGCAGGCATGATTAATACGATTGCCCTAATCACAAGTAGCTATTTTGTCGTCAGGGCTGTTATTGCAATTAAAGAAGGCAAGTCAAACGTCTGCTCTAGATGGATTAACTGGGCACTCCTTGCTGCCTTAGTCTATGTAGGCGTGAAGATGTGGGAGTATACCGAGACCATCGGTGCAGGATATTCTTTGCATACCAATACCTTCTACATGTTTTACTTTTTGCTGACCTTCTTCCACTTCGCCCATGTGCTCTTAGGTATGGTGATTCTGATTGTGGTATCGAAGAAGGCGAAAAACGGAGACTATAGCTCAGAAGATCACACGGGTGTAGAGACCGGTGCTTCATACTGGCATATGGTGGATTTGCTTTGGATTATTTTATTCCCACTCGTTTATGTGATTCATTAAGGAGTCAGAATCAATGAATGACATTAAAAGGGTAACGCTGGTATGGGGAGTGCTGACGCTTATTACGATCCTCGCCTCTTTGATTGGTAGTTCAGAACAAACAGGTGTGTGGATAGTTTTGGGCTCTATTCTTATGTTGATATTAAAAGGACAGCTAGTCGTCGATCACTTTATGGGGATGCGTGAAGTAATCAAACAATGGCGCTTGATTATGTCAGCGTACTGCATAGTGATCGGAGCGTTTGTCTTTTTAGCGTATTGTCTGAGTATATTTTTATAGTGAAAGTGCCCCTTGGGGCTCTTTCACTACTCTACTGCTCTGTTTCACAATAATGCGCACATAGTTTCTTGAATAAGGGTAGTGATAACAAGCCCAAACCGCCTAGCGCATACATATACATCGCTAAGTATTTGGTAAAGTTGTCGCCATCCAGTCCAACAACGGCTGCAAAGATGATCATTAGCGTCGATACAATGATTATAAATTTACTCATAATGTCCTCCTTGTCTCTCGGAAGCTTAAGAGAGCAATTGGCTCTACTTTCTCATTAAATAGTTTCTATAAGAATAGTTAGAGATTTTGATCTGATCAAATAAGAAAGGGGCGAATTTTTGAGCCCAGAGCTGAAAGGTACGCTGTGATTTTCGCGGCTAAGGCTACCGAGGCTTTACTCAGCGCCAGGGGCTGGGCGTGGAAGGTCAGTACGTGCAACTTTTGTGTCAGCCATTTCTTTCAATACGAATCCGCTCGTAAAAAAGAAAAAGGATGAGGAAGCAAAACTCGCTTTATAGACCTTAGACAAATCACCAAAGAAAATCAGTAGAATCAGAACACAAATCACTGCAGATACGAAACAAAAAAGGCTAGAGATTCTGGATGTTCTTCTTAGAAAACCCATTTTATCTTGATCTGGCATAAGCGTCTCGTAGCGGTAAAAATATGAATAGACATGGACTAAGTTAAAGGCCCAAATATACGCGGCTTGAGCAGAAAAATATATCTTAGCTAGCTTATTGTGGGGTAGGCTTGATCTCAATCAATATCGAATGTTTACTTCAAAGCGCTTAGCTCAGGTCACAGACAATGAATAAACTTTTTATAATCGGTCTGCCTAGAACGGGTACGACGAGTATTAGTGTTGCTCTATTAGCGCATAATTATAAGGTAGCGCATACCGCCTATACTAAACGTGCATTTGAATTGGCCGATGTGGTTTCAGATGCGCCATGCTTTTGTGACTATCAAGAGCTAGACCTGCTCTTTCCCGGTTCTAAATTCGTTTACTTAGATCGAGAATTAAATGTCTGGTTACCCTCGATTCAGCGCTTGCTTCATAAGATGCAAGCAAACTTGGAACTCAAGACAGGTCACTTTAACCCCGTACTTAAACGTAGCTTCCACAAAACCTTCGCCTTGCTCGATACAGAAGACCCGATTGCTGAGTCTCATTTAGAAAACTGCTATAGGCAACATCAACAAGAGGTGTTTGACTATTTCTCGGCTAGATCAGATCTACTAAAAATAGATATCAGCAAGCCCAAAAGCTTAGCGACATTGCTAGGTTTCTTAGGTACCTCAACAGAGGGCTGTGGTGAATTTCCTAGACTAAATGTGGGTAAACAGGTAGATAGCTGGAAAGAGTTCAAACATGCTAACAAAGTAAACCCTAATAGTGCGGGCAAGGAACATAGAAAATTCTTTGATTACGTATAGCGCTGTAACATGTTATTTTCCAGCTTAATAATTTCTCATTACTAAGCCAAACTCGAAATAAGGTTATCCAAAGTATGGAGTCACTCCCTATAGCAGAAATAATATTGATATCATTTCTCATGATATTTGCAGTACACCAAATTAGCCGAGTCGTTATTGGAGAAAATGCGGATACTTATCCTTCAGGCATCCTTATCGCGGG
>NZ_LWGE01001578.1:0-6833 GCF_001635315.1 Oleiphilus sp. HI0123 | reverse complement strand
TGGGAAGTAATCGTAATTCTGATATATCGAGCATAGGCTGGCCAGCATTTCTATAAGGAGGGTCTAAGGACAAATACTCGCCATCTTCCGCCCCATCAAAACCACTTGAGTCCTGATTTTCATCAAGCCAGTCAATAATTTGCTCAAGCTTTACCGTTTCGATCGCCAAACGATTAAATAAACGAGTGAAGCGTTCCTTCATTACAGGGATAACTTCCCCTGTCACACTGACTAGGTCATTTAGATTCAGCTTCCCTTGAACATCATTAAACTGTGACGAAACAATTGCACCTTCATAGGGTCTTGTTAAAGAGGACTCAAGAAAGGCTAGGTCATCATAGAATTCTTTTTCTACATCTTTATCATTATCCCAATCATCTTTTAGCCACCACTTTGCATATAACTCGGAGCCAATCGCGTATTGATACGCTTGAGACTGGGCAAATAAATTACCGGCCTGCTGAACAAAAATACTCTGTCTGTTGTACATACCGACAGACAGTATAGAAACTAATGCGAAAACAAAGATGACAATCATCAAGGCGACCCCGCCCTGTTTTTTAACTGAGCATGGGTACTGAATACCGTATGTTCTATATAGCAGAGGCATCAGTCTTTAGCCTTCTGGCCATCAAGACCGTTATCTGAAGATGCGCCGCCACTTAATTCAAGCTCTTTGCCGGAAAAATAGCTCCCTACCTCAAACAAGCGCTTCACCTTGCCGAAGCGTTTATGTGCTATTTCGATTTCAATTGCCTTGGGTAAGCTGTTGTTTGTTTGACGCGGGTCAGGTGAAGTGGTCTCGCTGTCAAGCGATTCAACAGGCCACTTACCCACCCATGCATCGCTCTCATTCAAAAAACGAAAATCAAGAGATTCAATATCGTTTAAGAGAGTCTTTCGAATGCTTTCACTGTCCTGAGTCTGATCAAGCGCTGTCCAGTAGTGCCTTACAAGCTTTTCACTATCCAGCTCGTAGGCGACACGTTGAATCTCGGAACGCTTATCGTCTAAAGGATTACGCCAGCCTACTCGGCTAAATTGGATTTTATAAAAATCAGAGCTGCTATCCAGTGCGTTTTGATAGTCGCCATACTCGTCTCGTATCGAACGACCAATGACTTGCGAAAGGTCGCGCTTAACGATCAGCATTGCTTTTTGAATTTGATTCAGCTCTTCGAGATGAACCTGAGTACGATCACTACTTGTGATCGCTGAGTTCAATACCTGCCAGGCGCCCAAACCAATTAATGCAGTAATACCTATCGCGATAAGGACTTCTAGCAATGTGAAGCCTTGTTGAGATGCAAGGGCTTGCTTGATTTTGGTGGAATCCAGCATTAGTAGCGCCCTAACATACTGGAAAGTGTTAGTTTTTTGCTCTTATCGCCACTCTGCTCATCGATAAGATAGACATCTACGTCGAGCTTGTTGATATCGGCATTTGCTGTTTTGCTAACCTTAGAAACCACCTGCCATTCTTGATTCGCAAACTCGATCTCTTCTTTATATTCTTTAATTGCAGGCAGTGATTTTGAAAGCTGAAGCTCTGTGATCTTATTTTCCGCAATCCAAGAAGCAACTATCTTATGCCTTACGTTAAAATATTGGCTAACGGTTGATGCCGTCACCTCTTGTTGAATCATGGCTACCGAGACGAAGACCAGCATAGCCATCATTACTTCTAAAAGTGTGAAGCCCGCATGCTTGGTTATCTTAGAAAGATTACGTTGCCTGATAGACCTATGCATTAGCCTGCATCCTCATCCTGTTGCAGGAAGGGTACAACAATCTCACCTTGCTCATCAGTCTTGATTTCGATCCGGCTATCGCTGTCGCCCATGAGTTGAACACCAATAACAAACTGATCAACTTCACCACTGGATAGCAGCATAAAACTAGGTTTTTTTGAGGATTCTTCAATTTCCAGAGTGTCAGTGTTGCCGATATACTCGCCTGATACAGAGGTGCCGAGGATTTCGCGCCCTTTCCCTTCCCGCTGAAAGTCTAATGTTAACCACTCGGGCAAACTTCGGGGTCGTAAGGCTTGCTTAGTAGAGCTTTCCCACTTTGAAGCTTCTTCGTCCCAAACCAGAAATTCGTAGCCTTCATCCTCAATCAATACGCCAATTTCTTCATTGGAGTAAATAGCCTCATCGGCAGCAAGACGAAGCAAGGCTTGCATACGAGTTACCTCGTTGATCATTTCGCGCGTCTGATTACCACCGCCAACCGTCATTAAGGCGAGAGACGAGATTAAACCAAGCAAAACCAGAACAACCAGCAACTCAATCAAAGTAAAACCACGACCGCTAACGGTTGAGGTTTTAGACCCGATCACTGGCCTAACCCTAGCGAACATTCCCTTAAGGGGAAGCATATAATGTTTACTCTTCCATCACGCCGTCTGATTAATTCATATCGTGATTGCTGATATCTTCACCACCATCTGTACCACCTTCACGCCCATCGGGACCAAAAGAGTACAAATCATAAGGGCCTTCAGAACCTGGGCTGACATATTGATACTCATTCTTCCATGGGTCGATTGGAACATTTGGAAGGTAACCATCCTTGCTCCAGTTTTTTGCTTCTGGTGAACCGGAAGGTTTATTAACTAGTGCCTCCAAACCTTGTTCCGTACTTGGGTAAGAGAAGTTATCTAGCTTATACATATCTAAAGCATTACCAATATTACGGATCTGGGTTTTAGCGACGCCAATTCTGGCTTCTTCGCCTCGGCCAAGAATATTGGGTGCCACAACCGCCACTAAAAGACCTAGGATCACCATGACCACCATTATCTCGATTAGCGTGAAACCGGATTGCTTAACATGTGAACGTTTCATCTTACTTCCTTATCTAAGTAGGTATTTATAATTTCTTGTGATAACTGCACAACCAAAGTGGCCGACGATTTTATACCAAAATCTATGCAACCAAATTACTCATATTCAATATAGGCAACATAATCGCCAAGACAATGACCAAAACCACGCCGCCCATAAAGAGCAACATGAGCGGTTCAAACAAACCAACGATTGTTTCGATTAGTCCTTGCAGATCGCTTTCCTGATGCCGTGCTGTTCTTTCAAGCATTTCATCCAACTCGCCACTAGACTCGCCGCTGGCGATCATATGAATCATCATTGGTGGAAAGTAGCCTGTTTGCTCAAGAGAATTGTGCAAGTTTGCACCTTCACTCACTTTCTGCGCTGCTTCAGCTAAGGATGCTTTGAGGCAATCGTTTGTTAAGACCTCGGAAGATATGCGCATCGCATCAACTAAAGGCACGCCGCTACTATTAAGGATACTAAGCGTACTAGCAAATTGAGAGGTATTGGAGCCCCTCGAAATCTTTTGAATAAATGGCATACCTAACAAGCGCTTATGATACGCAAAGCGGAAGCCATCTTTCTTTAGCATGACCTTAAAGCCCATACCGGCCAAGATAAGGATAATGAGTATCAGCAAACCCCAGTCACCCAAGAAATCGCTCACGGCTAAAAGGCCCTGAGTCAGTGATGGTAGGTCTTGTCCGTTGTTAACGAACACCTCAATGATATCTGGCACAACATAGGTCAATAGAAATACAACGATTGAAACAGCAACGAAGCAAAGTATTACAGGGTATATCGCAGCCAGCTGTATCTTTTGGCGTGCTTGTTGACGTGCTTCGGTATAATCGGCCAGCCGGTTAAGCACCAGGTCAAGGTGACCGGCATGCTCGCCTGCAGCAACCGTAGAGCGATAAAGATTAGGGAAAGCAGCCGGGAATTCAGCAAGGCTATCGGCAAGCGTATAACCTTCTAGTACTTTTGCTCTAACCGCCAGCAACATACTACGAACGTTTGTTTTCTCGCTTTGACTAGCCACCGCACTAAGCGTCTCTTCAATAGGAATACCTGACTGAATCAACGTAGCGATCTGACGGGTAAGTAACGACAGCTCTTTGACACTCAACCTACGCCTTGAGGAACCGCCACCGCTATTGCTCTTTTTCTCAGAACTTTGTTCAACTTCAAGCGGAGCTAAACCTTTTTCGCGCAGTTGCTGTCGAACCTGCCGAGCGCTGTCCGCCTCTATTACACCTTTTTTTTGCTTGCCCTTTTGGTCAAGCGCCTTGTACTCAAATGCAGCCATGACTATCCCCGATGGGTCACCCTTACCACTTCTTCAATCGTGGTAACGCCAGCCAACACCTTCTGAATACCATCATCATGTATGCTTGGACCACACTTACGTGCATAAGTTTCAAGCTCTAGCTCACCGGCTTTGCTATGAATAAGCTCACGCATCTGTTCATCTATTTGCACAAGTTCGTAGATACCAATACGGCCCTTATAACCAAGATGATTACACTCTGGGCAACCTTTTGCTTTGTAGATAGGAGGTTTCGATTGGCCAGGCCCGTGCTCTATATGCAGAAATTCGCATTCGCTGTCATCAGGCTCGTAGGGTTGACGACAGGAGGTACACAGAACACGAACCAAGCGCTGTGCCATAATACCAACAAGGCTCGAGCTAATCAGGAAAGGCTCAACCCCCATATCCATCAATCGGGTGATAGAGCCAACGGCACTATTAGTATGCAAGGTTGATAGCACCATGTGGCCGGTCAAACTGGCTTGAACCGCAATTTCAGCTGTTTCGATATCACGGATCTCACCAATCATTACCACATCAGGGTCTTGACGAAGGATCGCTCTAAGGCCTCGGGCGAAAGTCATATCCACTTTAGTATTAACCTGGGTCTGCCCAATACCTGGCAAGTTGTATTCTATAGGGTCTTCAACCGTCAGAATGTTACGGCTGCGGTCATTAATATGAGATAGACCCGCGTACAACGTAGTGGTCTTACCAGAACCGGTTGGCCCGGTAACCAGTAATATGCCATGGGGCCTCGCCAGAATACTTTTTAAAACATCTGAGTCACGCTCCGATGTTCCTAGGATATCGAGAGACAAACGCCCTGCGTTCTTATCAAGTAAACGAAGTACGATTCTCTCTCCGTTCGCTGAAGGCATTGTCGATACACGGATATCCACTTCTCTGCCACCAACACGCAATGAAATTCGACCATCTTGAGGTACACGCTTTTCAGCAATATCGAGTTTTGCCATAACCTTGATACGAGACACCAGCAAAGGCGCTAGTGCGCGCTTGGGTTTAACGATTTCTCGCAAGACTCCATCCACTCTAAAGCGAACGACAAGCTGTTTTTCAAATGTTTCTATATGCACATCTGAAGCATCATTTTTTACTGCTTCGGTCAAAATAGCATTAATTAGTCTGATGATCGGCGCATCATCTTCTTGCTCTAATAAGTCCTCGGTCTCTGGAACCGAGTTTGCCAAGCTGGCCAGATCCATATCGTCGCCCAGACCTTCGACCATCTGCATTGCTTCAGCAGAGTCATTTTGGTAAGCAAGCCCTAAAGCTTCGTCGAACTCTGCCTCATCAACTTGTTGAAAAGGAACCTCACCAAAAGTTAGACGGTTTACTTCTGCAAAAGCCTGGGAGCTAAGACCCGCCCGATAAAGAATCTCATACTCGTTATTTTGATTTTTCAACAATACTATCCCTTGCTTCTTAGCAAAGGAGAATGGCAACCGCTCAAATGGAAGCATTAAACCAGTATCTTCAACAGAGCCGGATGCGGTGCCGGACTCTTCTAAAGTCGGAATATCCGCTGCATCAGCACTATTATGTTGAGACTCTTCTATCACGGTAACCCCTTAAATTCGGTCCGCCAGGTTAGTATTATTCATAATCCCACGAGCAAGCTAAATTAAGCATTTAACTTAAGTAAGACGAGCATTGTATTGTCTTAATCTTATAAACAATAGACGATTACATTAAAACATCGTAAGACTAATATAAACGCAAAAACACGCACTTTATTAACTAATTCATATATTTTGTCAGGATAAGCAAAATTAAGTCCTATGAAATACCAAAATACCCTGACAGAACCCCATAAAAAAAGCGCTACAGTAAAACCATTTTTTGAAGACTCTTACATAAGCAAAGCTAGATCTTGTGCTACTATAATGGCTAAGACATAAATATAAATGATCACGGCTGAAACATTGCGAAACTGTGACAGCGACGACTAATCCAGGTTTATTAACATGTTGTTTAACCGGCTTCCCTTAATATCAGCGCTCGCATTATGCGCACTTATTTGCGGAAGTATTTATATACAACTAGCCCCTATTTTCATCCAAGACCTTAAAAAAGATCTTAAGCCTACAACCCCCTCTAGCAGTGTCGCGCAAACAAATACTAACAAGCCGCAAAAAACTCACAACATCTCCAAGTTCAGCCTGTTTGGCGACGTTAACAAGGCCATAAGCAAACCAAAACCAGTCGCCAAAGACCTCCCAAAAACTAGCCTAAAACTTCTGCTTACGGGCGTCATGGCAAGCGGTAATACTGACAATGCCAGCGCCCTTATCCAAGGACCAGATAAACAAACCTTAAACTATCGAATAAATGACGAACTGCCGGGCGGTGCAACACTTAAACAAGTTTATCCAGATCGTGTCGTATTAGAACGCTCTGGGCGATTAGAAAACCTGGTATTTGTCGAACAGCGCCCTATTGGCTTTGAAAGCTATGAGCCAGTGGATGATCCTGAAATTGAGGAAACAGAGAACACCGAAAACAACCCCATCATTACAACTCGCGCAGCAAACCCGGGCAGAACGCAGGGCATAAAAGACCGTTTAAGCAAACTTCGGAAGCGAATGCTTAAAAATAGAGTAAACCAATAAGTCACAATGACTCCGATATTCAATAGCTATTGCTTAGGCCTCACTCTTTTAAGG
>NZ_LWGE01001577.1:0-6546 GCF_001635315.1 Oleiphilus sp. HI0123 | reverse complement strand
ATATTGGAGTTAACATCTGCACTGGTATAGCTGGTTCCAACCAGTGACGTTTCGTTCACTACAGCTTTAATACCCGTTCGGTCTTCAACCTGATTAATAGCTGCGGCCTTTGATATTGCACTAGCATCTTGATTTCCGCTGGAAAATGCATCGTCAGTACCGCTTGAAGCACCTACGGCAATGCCATTTATAACCAAGTCGCCAGCATCCATTGAGTTGTTGTCAGCATCGGAGGTTATACCATCCCCCTGGGCGGAACCTAGCTGATCAACAGTAGCTCCCTCTATACTAACCGTGACGCTTTCGCCTTCGTTGGCGCCAATCTGGAAAGTTACCCCTGAAAAAGAGCCGTCAAGTAACTTAGTACCGTTGAAGTTTGTTTGTTCTGATACGCGCTTTACTTCAGCTTTAAGCTGTTGAACTTCTTGGTCGAGAGCTTGTCGGTCAATTGCGCTGTTCGTGCCGTTCGCCGATTGAAGGGCTAGGTCACGAATACGTAGCAAGTTATTGGTAATCGAGCCGAGCGCACCTTCTGCTGTTTGAGAAAGTGATACACCGTCACCTGCGTTTCGGATGGATACGTTCAAACCTCGGATTTGCGAATCGAAACGAGTTGAGATTGCCAAACCTGCGGCATCATCCTTCGCACTGTTAATACGCAAGCCAGATGAAAGGCGCTGTAAAGCCGTCTGGTTAGCGGATTGAGAATTGTCCAGGTTGCGCTGTGCATTAATTGACGCGATATTGGTATTGATGATTTGAGGCATTGTATGCTCCTACTTATCTTCTATACCGGTGGACAGCATTCCTAAAGTTTCGGGATGAGTAACTACCGGCTACTAAATTAAAGTTTTTTTAAAATTTGTGATGCAATAATCGAGCATCACTTTCCTTGCTCTTTGTAAAGCATGCACTGTGCCAATTTGACTGGATGATATGTAAGGTGTTGATATCAAAGTGTTATGGGTTGGTTATTTTTGTTGGGTTATACCGGAAGAAGCTATGATTGCCGGTTTTTTGGCTAGTGCTTGCCGCTATTTATAATGTGGAGAGTGAGAGCGTTTATGAAAAAAGAACTTCGTTACACTTGCTTACATTGTTTTTGTAAAAAAAACTAAAGTAATTCTAAGGAGTGCCGTTAAGTGATGTAACAAGCGGTCGAGAGCGTGCTTTACAAAGCATGATGTACTTCAAAATCTCGTTCGTTTACTTGCAAAATTGATCGGAGAAACGACATGCCTCAAATAATTAATACTAATATCGCGTCTTTGAATGCTCAGCGCAACCTAGACAAATCTCAGAATGAACAGAGTGTTGCTTTACAGCGTTTATCATCTGGTTTGCGTATCAATGGCGCAAAGGATGATGCGGCAGGTTTGGCGATTTCAAACCGAATAGATGCTCAGGTTCGTGGTCTAAATGTAGCAAACCGAAACGCAGGTGATGGTGTATCGCTAGCACAGACAGCTGAAGGTGCATTGAACAGTATGACAACCTCCTTGCAGCGTATGCGTGAACTAGCATTGCAGTCTGCAAACGGTACGAATACATCATTGGAACGTTCTTCACTGCAAGAAGAGGTTGAGCAGCTTAAAACCGAGATTGCGAGTATCGCAGAGAAAACAAACTTTAACGGTCAGAACCTTTTAGATGGTTCTTTCCAGGGTACTAGTTTCCAAACAGGTGCAAACGTTGGTGATCGAATAGACGTTTCAATCTCTGAGGTGTCAGAGGAAACGCTAGGTACAGATATCACATCAGGTTTGTCTTCTGTTTCATCTACCGATGCTCGTCCAGCAATGGCTGCGGGTGACCTGGTAATTAACGGCTTCGCAGTAGGTGCAGCAGATGCGGGTGCTGATGGTGCTTCAACTGCCGATCAGAACTTGAGTTCTATTGCAATTGCTGCGTCCATCAATGCGGTTGCTGATCAATCGGGTGTCAGTGCGACTGTTAATGCAACGGTTGCATCGGGTACAGAAGTCACTAACGTAGCAAGTGCCGCTAACTTTGATATTAATGGTGTAACGATCAATGTTGGTGGATCTGGCGATGCAAGCACGTTATCTACTGATTTGCAGGGTGTTGCGGACGCAATTAACCTAAGCAGCGGTCAAACAGGTGTTACTGCGTCGGTTGATCTAAATAACTTGCAGCAAGGTGTAACTCTTTCTGCTGCAGACGGTCGTAACATTGATATCTCGGGTGCGGGTGCAGCAGCGGCAGGTGTTGCAGCGGCTGACACGTATGTTGGTTCCTACACTTTAGTATCTAAAGATGGTAGTGATATTGAGATTACTAGTAATACGGGTGCTTCGCTTGAGAATGCTGGCTTAGAAGTGGGTTCTTATAGTGGTTCAAAAGCAACTGCTGTGAGTGATACCTTGGGTGGTACGGCGCTTACTGCTGGTGACTTGGTAATTAATGGTACAGCGGTTGGTGCTACATTCTCCTCTTTTGATAATGCGTCGACGGCAAATAAAGATGCGAGTGCGATTTCAGTTGCATCAGCAATTAACTTGGTTTCAGATCAAACTGGTGTGACTGCGACTGCGAATACCACGCAGGTGACCTCATCTGATGTTTCTGCGGATACTGCTGGTAATGCGACGGTCAATGGCGTGTCTATTAGTTTTGCCGCTGGTACGACTGGCACGACCTCTGAGCAGGTGTCTTTAGCGGTTGATGCGATTAACGCTAAGACGGCTCAGACAGGTGTTACTGCTAAAATTGTTGACGACAACCAGTACGAGTTGTTGGCTGAAGATGGTCGAAATATTGTTGTTGGTTCGGGTACAAACTTCGGTGCTGCGGATGCTACTACTTTTGGTACGGTTAAGTTAGAGTCTGGTGGTCCTATTGAAATTAGTACTCAGGATCCTACGGCGATTAGCAACTCAGGCTTTGAGGTCGGTACATATGGTGGCTCTCAAGATGGTCAGCAGCTGAAGGATATCGATATCAGTACCGCAGCAGGTGCTGAAGACGCGATAACTGCAATTGATAACGCGATCAACCAGGTTGCAAGAGAGCAAGCGAAATTGGGTGCGATTCAAAACAGATTCGAAAACACAATTTCTAACAACGCGGTAAACAGTGAAAACCTATCAGCTGCAAACTCTCGAATCAGAGATGCTGACTTCGCGACTGAAACTGCAGCGCTATCTAGAGCTCAGGTTCTTCAGCAGGCAGGTATTTCAGTATTGTCGCAAGCGAATGCTAGACCTCAGCAGGTTCTATCGCTTCTACAGTAATAAGTACTTAGTAATATGAACGTTGCCGGCTTTAGCGTGAGTTAAAGTCGGCTTACGCAGTTAAAAAAGATATGTGAGGTGAATTATGAGCGACATGAAAATGAGTGGTGTAGGCCAGCCAGTTAAGCTGGCTGCTGCATCGTCTGCTCAAAAGGCACAGCGCAGTTCTTCTGTTGACTTTAAAGATGGTGCGAGTGCAAAGCCGGTTGCGCAAGGTGTAGAAGAAAAGCCTAGCCTTAAGCCAGCGGAGCAAGCGCAAGAAAAGGTTGAGCAGGCTGTAACAAAGTTGAATGACTATGTGCAGTCGGTGCAAAGAAATTTGCAGTTTAATCTCGATGATCAGTCAGGGAAAACGATTATAACAGTGGTTGATAAGCAGACCTCTGAAGTAGTTAGGCAGATTCCTGATGATGTTGCTTTGAAGTTGGCTCAAGACTTGCATCAAGATGAACCGTTAAGTTTATTTAAAGCTAAAGTGTAGTTTTTGGCTAAAATAGCGGCAATGGTTTACATTCTTTTACAACACGGGAGTTAAACTTCCCGTGTTGCCTGCCGATACTATTTATAGGCAGGGTTCAATAACGCTGTTAAGCTGTTTACCCTTTAGTATTCGTTAATCACTAAAATATTGAAAGCAAGAAAATATCGGCTTTCGCGCTATATCTGATATAGAGCACTTTTGGTGATTACAGGTGAGTAGGTGGATGTTATGGCCAGTGTATCTTCAGTCGGAATAGGCTCGGGTGTTCTAACTAGCGAGTTAATAGAGAATCTCGCTAGTGCGGAGCGTGCTCCGGTCGAGGCTCGTCTGGACAGTCAAGAAGCTGACGTAAATGCTGAACTGTCAATTTTTGGTCAAATAAAGTCCGCTATTACAGATCTTCGCCTACCTTCGCGTACACTGGCAAATCCTGAGTTATTCGAATCAAAAACGGTTTCTTCTGGGAACTCTGCATTCTCTGCAGTGGTAGACTCCAATGATGCAACTCCATCAGTTCATACGCTTGAAGTTACCGCTTTAGCAGTCTCTCAAACGCTTACTTCTACTGAGTTTAATGACTCCGATACAACAGCGATTGGTGAAGGCTCTTTAACGATAGTGGTTGATGGAAAAACGACTAACGTTACTATCGATAATAGTAATAATACGCTTGATGGTATTGCTGCAGCGATCAATTCTGAATCTGATGTAGGCATGACGGCTTCAGTTCTTTACACGGGAACTGGCTATAAGCTTGTATTCAATGCCGATGAAACGGGTCTGGATAAAACGATCGATATTTCTGTTTCGGACACCGGTGATGCAAGTAACACAGATGCAAATGGTCTTTCTCGACTCGCCTACACCGCGGGAGCGACTAACTTAATACAGAGTCAACCAGCCGCGGATGCATCATTCAAATTGAATGGTGTACCGATCACGCGCTCAAGTAATGAGATTTATGACGCTATTCCAGGTTTAACCCTGACCCTGAGTGGCACAAATGATGGTTCGCCAGCCGCTTTATCTGTTCAAAATGATCACACTGCTGTGGTCGAGAAAGTTTCAGAATTTGTAGAGAAGTTTAATGCTCTACAGACTTTGGTGAACGACAATAGTGAGTTTGACCCTAGTGGTGGGGCTGAAGCGGGCATTTTGCTTGGTGACTCGACAACTCGAAGTATGATGAATCAGGTACGACGCGTATTGGGTTCGACGGTTGGTGGTTTGGAAAATGCAAATGTCCGTAGTTTGGCAGATATTGGTATTACGACAGATTATCAAACTGGTTTGCTAAGCCTAAATGAAGACACTCTTAGTGATCAGCTTGATTCGCACCCAGATGATGTTTCGGCTTTGTTCAGTGATCAAGGGCGAGCCAGCGATGCTCAAGTAAGCTTTGGTACTGCAAGTATCAACACTAAGCCGGGCAGTTATGATATTAACATAACGACTGCTGCGACAAGAGGAGAGCTATCGGGCGCTGTAAGTTTAGGTGCTAGTACAACTATTGATGCAAATAATGATGAATTCACCATTAGTATTGATGGTACTGAAAGTGGTTCAATCACGCTTGATGCAGGTAGCTATACGCAGACTCAATTAGCTGCCGAGATTCAATCTAAAATCAATGCAGATTCAACGCTTAGTGCTGCTGGAAAGTCAGTAACGGTTAGTCTAGACGGCTCTAACCAGTTGGTAATTAATTCAAATGTTTATGGTGCGGCGTCTACGGTAGAGATAACAGCTGTTGATACTAATACAGTAGCTCAGCTTGGTCTGAGTATTGCTGCGGGCGTTGATGGCGTCGATGTTGAGGGTACTATCAACGGTGCTGTGGCGACAGGGTCAGGGCAGGTGTTAACCGCTGCTGTTGGTGATGACTCTGAAGGTATTAGAATTACTGTTGGCGGATCATCTACGGGCGACCGTGGAACGGTTACTTATATTGAGGGGGTTGGCGAGCAGTTAGTAGACTTGATTACTAATATGGTATCGCTTGAAGGTTCGCTCACTACTAAGAATGATACGCTGGCTAAAGAGCTAGCCTTGATTGCAGAGCAGCGTACTGCGCTTGATGAAAGAATAGAGTCAGTTACTGCGCGTTTAGCTAGGCAGTTTACCGCAGCTGATATCGCGGTTTCCAAGTTAAATAGTACGATGGATTTTATAAAGGCGCAGCTAGATGCGCTTTCAGGTTCAAGTTCAAGTGAAAAATAAGAGAAGTAGCTGGGGAAATTACACCTCGGTAATCGTAGGAGAATAATATGAATGCATTACATCAGTATCAGTCGGTTAATGCGCAGACAAGTGTTGTCGATGTTGACCGTCACCAATTAATTCAGCTTTTATTTGATGGTGCTGTTGAGCGCATTAATATGGCTAAGGCGCGTATTGCTGCGAGTGACTTTGAAGGCAAGAATCGTTTGATTAACAAGTCGATAGAGATTATATCGGGTTTGCGTAGCTTTCTGGATTTAGATAAGGGGCAGGAGGTTGCGCAAAATTTATTTGATCTTTATGTCTACTGTGAGCATCGATTGTTTGAAGCGAATGTCAAAAACGATCTGGAAATGTTGGAAGAGGTGCTTTCTCACTTGAAGAAGATTCAAGGTGCCTGGTCTGGTATTCGTCAGGAAGTTATTGAAAAGGGTATTCTCTAGAGGCTTGTTCGCAAGTCTAGAGTGCTTTTTTGCTTATTGCTTTTACATAAGAGATTGAATAGCGGCTATTGATTGCCGCTATTTCTATGTACTCAGCGTTGCCGACAGTTAGTTCGATTCTTCGATCACGGCGCTGGTATCTTCACCG
>NZ_LWGE01001576.1:0-870 GCF_001635315.1 Oleiphilus sp. HI0123 | reverse complement strand
ATCTTACCTCTGAGCGGCATAATCGCTTGATATTCACGGTCACGCGCCTGTTTGGCTGAGCCACCAGCCGAGTCACCCTCTACTAGAAACAACTCGGAGTTCATAGTCTCTACACCAGAGCAATCAGCAAGCTTACCAGGCAATGCCGGGCCGGAGGTCACTTTCTTACGAACAACTTTCTTCGCTGCTTTTAGGCGCTTCTGAGCATTACTGATACACAGCTCTGCTAACTTTTCAGCATCATCAGTATGCTGATTAAGCCACAAACTGAAGGAGTCTTTGACGACACCGGAAATAAAGGCGGCAGCTTCACGCGAAGATAGGCGCTCTTTAGTCTGTCCGGAAAATTGAGGGTCTTGAAGCTTGGCTGATAGAACAAAACAGCTCTTGTCCCATATATCTTCAGAGCTCAGTTTGATACCACGCGGAAGGAGGTTTCTGAACTCACAAAACTCTCTCATCGCTTCCAAGCAGCCGGTACGAAAGCCGTTAACATGCGTTCCACCTTGAGCAGTAGGTATCAAGTTAACGTAGCTCTCCTGAGTTATCTCACCACCTTCAACTAACCATTGTATGGCCCAGTCTACAGCTTCGGTATTACCGGCCATTGATCCACTAAAAGGGGCTGAGGGGCAAGTTTCTAGACCGTTAGTTGCCGACAATAGGTAGTCTTTTAAGCCATCCTGGAAGTGCCATTCGTCTTTTTCATCGGTCTGTTTATTAGTAAAAGTAACTGCCAGACCAGGACACAATACGGCCTTGGCACGAAGAATGTGGCGTAAACGACTAACTGAGAACTTCACCGTATCAAAGTATTGTGCATCAGGCCAAAAGCGTAACTCCGTTCCCGTATTACGCTTACCCACCGAA
>NZ_LWGE01001575.1:0-1633 GCF_001635315.1 Oleiphilus sp. HI0123 | reverse complement strand
GTGTGGTTGCTAAAAAAAGACGGTTCGGCTGAAGTGTTTGCTTCAGTGAGCAGCCGCGATCAGCAATAGGACGTATCACCCTGAACATTCAATGGCGTTTTTTATTATTGTTCCTGTTGGTGGGGGTTCCTGCTTTTGCCGAGGAAAAAGTTGCCCAGGAACAGTTTGCCCAAACACAGCTGGATCAAGACCAGGTTGGTACGTTGACTTTGGAAGCGGCGATTGCACAGGCGATTGCCTCCGACCCCTGGCTGAACGGCAGCCGCTACCGGGAAGATGCACTGACCAGTGAATCCATTTCCGCCTCAACCCTGCCCGATCCCAAGGTCAGCCTAATGGCGGCCAACTTTCCAACCGATAGCTTCGATATCAATCAGGAACCGATGACGCAACTGACTGTGGGTGTTAGTCAGATGTTTCCGCGCGGCGATAGCCTGGCGTTAACCAGCCGCCAAAATCAGGAGTTGGCGGCCCAGGAACCCTTACTCAGACAGGATCGCCAGGACAAGGTGACAGCGACGGTGACTCAGTTATGGCTGGAAGCCTACCGGGCACAGGAAAGTATCCGTTTAATTGAGCAGGATCGTGCGCTGTTTGAACATCTGGTGGATGCCACCAAAGCCAGTTATTCCTCCGCGCTGGGGCGTGCCCGACAGCAGGATATTATCCGGGCAAAACTGGAACTCACCCGGCTGGATGATCGGCTGACTGCGTTGCGACAACAACTGGATTCTGCCCAGCAGCGGCTCTCCGAGTGGATTGGCGGTCAAGCCAGTCTGCCGTTGGCGCGGACCTTATCCAGTAAATTGGGTGATGAGCCAACCCCAGGCATGGGTCAGACGCACAATGATCGCTGGCTCTATGAACAGATCAATCGGCATCCCCTGTTATTGGCCTTTGACCAACGTATCGAGGCTATGCAGACCGGGGTTGAATTGGCCCAGCAAAAGTATAAGCCCGAGTGGGGGCTCACCGCCCAGTACGGCTATCGGGACGATGACCCCATGGGCCGGGATCGCGCCGATCTGTTCTCGGTCGGCGTCACATTTGATCTGCCGCTTTTCACGGGCAATCGACAGGATAAAGATGTTAGCGCCGCTACCTCCCGAGCTGAGGCACTGCGAACAGACAAGCTACTGATGGCGCGAAAGTTAATGGCGGAGCTGGACACGACCATTGTGCAAATCCAGCGCCTGAATGAGCGCCGCACACTCTATGACCAGCAGCTACTGCCGCAAATGGCGGAGCAGGCCGAAGCTGCCCTGACTGCCTATAACAACGATGACGGCGACTTTGCTGAAGCGGTGCGTGCCCGCATCGCCGAGCTGAACGCCAAAATCGATTTCCTGACCATCAAGGTCGATCGGCTAAAAATCCTTGCCGAACTGAACTATCTCTTACCGACAAACCGCTCAGTGCTGTTACCGCAGAGCCACGCAAAGCAGTCCCCTGCAACACACGGTAACCGCACGGAAGGAAAGAACCCATGAAGATTCAACTGAATAAACCATTCTTTATAACGGTTGCATTGCTGATTGCGACGGCAACCCTGGCCCACTATTCAGCCTATTGGCGCATGCAAGACACGGGAGAGGGCGGTAAGGCGACAGCCAAAAAAGAACCGCTCTATTGG
>NZ_LWGE01001574.1:0-3406 GCF_001635315.1 Oleiphilus sp. HI0123 | reverse complement strand
TTCCCTGTAATAAATTTATATAGAAAAAAGAATCTTAAAGGTGATACATGAAGAAAACAGGCGCTTGGCTAGTTAGGTATGCACTCGAGCAACTTGGGATTTCACATACATTTGGTATACCGGGTGTTCACAATACCGAGATCTATGATGAGTTAAATAAGTCGGCCACCATTCAGCCTATGCTCGTTACTCATGAAGGCTGTGGCGCGTTCATGGCAGATGCTGTTAGTAGAACCAGTGATACGGTTGGTGCAATGCTTATCGTTCCTGCGGCAGGCGCTACGCATGCAGCTAGTGGTATTGGCGAAGCATTTCTTGACGGTATTCCAATGCTGGTGTTGTCGGGTGGTGTGCGGAGCGATTCAGACTTTGAATACCAGCTTCACGATATGGATCAGCATGCGATGCTAGCGCCAATTACCAAGGCAACATTTAAGGTAGCTCACCAGAAAGATATTATTAGAACGCTATATAAAGCCTACGAAATTGCGACGAGTGGCGAACCAGGGCCAGTATTTGTTGAGATACCAGTGAATATACAGCTTTATACGGCGGAGGTTGAACGACAAATAACGTATGCCGAATTTTTAAGTGAAAAGGCGCTTGTCGAGTCTGGTCATTTTGAACAGCAGCTAGATGAAGCGGTCGATATCTTAATTAAGGCTAATAAGCCCGGATTGTTTTTGGGCTGGGGAGCGGTGGACGTTTCTGATGTTGCTACGCAAGTCGCTAGCTTGCTTGGCGCACCGGCATCTACTACCTTGCAAGGCTTAAGCTCCTTTCCGGCAAATGATCCTATGCATACGGGAATGAGTTTTGGGGCTGCAGCAGTGCCTGCCGCAACGAAAGCATTTGAAGATTGCGACGCTTTGCTTGCGGTAGGGACTCGTTTTGGAGAAATTGGTACAGGTAGCTTTGGCGTTACGGTTCCTGAATCTTTGATTCATATTGACATTAACCCTAAAGTTCTCAATACAAACTACCCAGCGAAAGTAGCGATCCAGGGAGATGCAAATGAGGTCTTGCCCGCGTTATTACGTAAGCTCAAAGCTAAAATACATGAGAATAATATCTGTTTTGATGCGCGTTATAAGGAAGTGAGTCAGCTCATCTCAGAGCAAAAGGCTTCGTATAAACAAGAGTGGTATAAGCACGATAGTGGTTCTCGTGTTAATCCAGCTTTATTCTTTGATGCCTTAAGGAAAAGGCTGCCTGATGACGGTTATGTAGTGGTTGATGACGGTAACCATACCTTCTTAACGGCAGAACTTATGCCTATTCATACAGCGAGAACCATGATTTCGCCTACCGACTTCAATTGCATGGGTTATGCTGTCCCTGCGACTATCGGAACAAAGCTTCTTAATCCTGAAAAAGACGTTGTCAGTATTATTGGTGATGGTGCATTTTTGATGACGTGCATGGAAATTACAACGGCAAGCAAGAATGGCTTGGGTGCAATTTTTACCATATTTAATGATGGCGAGTTATCCCAAATATCACAAGCTCAAGAGGTGCCGTATAACAGGAAAACTTGTTCGGTTCTTGCGGATACGAGAATGCAGGGTGTAGCGATGGCTACTGGCGCAGCTTATGTCCGGATCGATGAGAATTCCGATATAGATGAAATGTTGGATGAAGCTTGGAGAATCAGCAAAGCGGGTCAGCCAGTCGTGTTAGATGTAAATATTGATTACAGTAAACAGACCCGATTTACGAAGGGTATTGTGGGAACAAACCTTAAGCGTTTGCCCCTCAACATGAAGGTCAGAATGATTAGTCGGGCTTTAGTAAGGAAAGTGACCTGCTAGCTATTTATTCACGACGTTTGCTAGCTTCTCTGAAACGTCGCTAAGCTTTGTCGTCATTGTGCTCAGGTTTTGAATTGACTCCAGTAGGTGTATAACAGCGTAAGCGTTATTGTTATTTACCTCGCCAACATTCTGCGAGGCAGCACTGACTTGTGTCATGTTGTCTTGCAGTTTATTGATTACCTTGGATACTTTTTCAATTTGTTCTGAAACTTCAATAACCGAGGCCGATGTATTCTCCAGTACTGCTTCTGAGTGAAGTACTATCTCGACGCCCTTATCAACGTCTACTGACCCTTGTTTTATTACATCGGTAATTTCTTGGGCAGACTCATCACAGCGAATTGATAAGCTTCTGATTTCGTCAGCAACGACGGCAAAGCCACGCCCCCTGTCACCAGCACGTGCAGCTTCGATTGTTGCGTTTAATGCAAGTAAGTTCGTTTGGCTAACGATACCGGAAATGACCTGAATAACATCTTCAATTTTTGAGAAGCTTTGTTTGATCTTATCCATGCTTTCTGTTGTTTTCTTCATGGAGTCTGCGGTAGATGTGACATTTGCTTGTGTAGTTCTTGTCACAGTTTCAATTTCTCTCACAAGAGAAGATGTCTCGCTAAGCGTTGTTTGCGTTTCGCTAACTGTTGCATCAATCTGCTCAGAAGCCTCGAGTTGAGAATGTGCGCCGTTTTCAATTGACTGGCTATCACTGTTCATTTTTTTGATGTTTTCTAGCAAGGATCTTGATGAGGTGGATAGGGTATGGCATGTCGACTTGGCTTCATTCAGAATCTCTCCTAAGCGCTGTGAGTTCTTTTCGGCCGAAATTACCAGACTACTTGTCTCTTCATTTGCTTGGATTGCTTCAGCTAGTGATTCTTGCCTTATGCGAAAAGCATAGCTCTGGCCAAGCCATATAATGATCATTGGCAATAAGTAGCCGGAATAGGTGTCTATAAGCTTCTGGCTTTCACTGAAAGGATAGTTGTTCCATACCACACCGCTGCGATCGAAGTACACCAATAAGCCAATGCTAGTGAATGAGGTGCAAAACCAAAATAGTCCAGACTTTCTGTTGGCTAATAGATAGGCAATACAAACCAGGGTCGGAATCCAAAATATATGTGAAGAATGTAAGCCGCCAAGGCTGTAGATCATATTGAAGCCATGAGGGAAGGCCCCAACCATTAGCATGTTAGCAACTACGTTTGGAGAGCACTTGAGTCTCACAAGGGTGCTTGAAATAAGCGACATGAGAAGCCCAATCGAAGATGATACTACAAGCGCGGTATAGTCGGCCTTAGTCCATTTAATAATGCTGTAAATCATTACCAGGTTGGTAAAGAACTGGAAGTAAAGTAATAAGCGATAGCGAACCTGAAGCTCTTTGCTTATTGAGTGGGGCTTAGGCCAAAAGAACTGGATGTAATGTTTCAACGGGTCAAGCATGTATTTTGCAATCCAAGGCGGTTAAAGGTACTAATAATAATACTATAGACCTAAAACAGTAGTAAGTCACCTTGGCCAACGCTCGCGTTTGGACGAACGAAAAATAATGAAAAAAATATTGGACAGTTAGTATTTAACTGCACATA
>NZ_LWGE01001573.1:0-1593 GCF_001635315.1 Oleiphilus sp. HI0123 | reverse complement strand
ATTGGTTTGTTATTAGGGAAGGTTGTTAGCCCAATTATTATTGGGGCTATTTTTTATGTTCTGATAACTCCAGTCGCTATTGGAATGCGAGTGTTTGGACGAGACGAACTTAGATTGAAGATGCAGAAGCGTAACTCGCATTGGAAAGATAGAACTGACGCGGAGCAAAACTCCACAGATTTCAAGAACCAATTCTAAGGAACTAACAAATGGATTTTCTTAAAGAGCTAATAGCTTTTCTGAGAGTACGAAAGAAGTTGTGGTTGATACCAATTATTGGCGTCATGGTGCTCTTTGGTGGACTATTGGTACTTGCAGAAGGATCAGTCGTCGCTCCATTTATCTATACGCTTTTTTAAGATTATTCGATGTATATTCTAGGAATTTCAGCTTATTACCACGATAGTGCAGCTTGTTTAATTAAGGGGGGGGAAATAGTAGCTGCAGTTCAAGAAGAGCGGTTTACTCGTGTAAAACATGACTCCTCTTTTCCAATTGAAGCGATTAAATATTGCCTACAGGTAGCGCAAATCAAGCCTGATCAAATTGAGTATGTTACTTTTTATGATAAGCCCTTTCTCAAATTTGAACGCTTGCTTGAGACTTACTTGGCATTCGCACCCAAAGGCTTGAGGAGTTTTGCTACATCGATGCCCTTATGGGTTAAAGATAAGTTATTTCAAAAATCTACAATATTAAAAGAACTGTCTCATGTTCTCGGTTGCGATACTGAGTGGCGTGACCGTTTACTGTTCTCAGAGCATCACCTTAGTCACGCAGCAAGTGCTTTTTATCCTTCCCCCTTTGATAACGCAGCAGTGCTTACTATGGATGGTGTAGGTGAGTGGACGACGACATCTCTAGCTATCGGGAAAGGAAATTCTTTAGAGGTTTTGAAAGAGATTCATTTTCCGCACTCTCTGGGGCTTTTATATTCTGCATTTACTTACTATACCGGCTTTAAGGTGAATGCTGGTGAGTATAAGGTGATGGGCTTAGCCCCGTATGGAAAACCGGTTTATGTTAATAAGATTAAAGAACACCTCATAGACATTAGGGACGATGGCTCTTTTCAGTTGAATATGGCGTATTTCGACTATTGTACTGGCTTAACAATGACGAATAAGCGCTTTCATAACTTGTTTGGTGGCCCTCCAAGACAACCGGAGTCAACTTTAACTCAGAAAGAAATGGATTTAGCTGCTTCCATTCAGAAAGTTATTGAAGATGTTGTGATAAAGATGGCTAGGAATATTGCCAGTGAGACCGGTCAGACGAACCTTTGCTTAGCGGGTGGTGTTGCGCTCAATTGTGTTGCCAACGGTGTGTTGATACGAGAAAATATTTTTGAAAATGTTTGGGTTCAGCCCGCGTCAGGTGATGCCGGTGGGTCTGTTGGAGCAGCTTTAGCGACATATTACTCAATGCTTGATCAACCAAGGTCGGTTGTACGGGGTAAGGATAGTATGCAAGGGACGTATTTAGGTCCCGAGTTTAGTTCGAATGATATAAGGTCTAAGCTGACTGACCTTGGAGCCAGTTTCACAGAGTTAAATGCTAACGAGATTATCGAAAAAACTGCCTCTGCGTTGG
>NZ_LWGE01001572.1:0-928 GCF_001635315.1 Oleiphilus sp. HI0123 | reverse complement strand
CGATATCCAGTTTGCACCACTTTCTGCACTGAAAGGTGTTAACACAATCAGCAATAGCGACAAGACACCTTGGTACAAAGGCAAGCCTCTAATGGAGATGCTTGAGTCAGTCGAAATAGCTAAAGACAAGAATCTGGAAGACTTCCGCCTACCAGTACAATACGTTAACCGCCCTAACCTTAACTTCCGTGGTTTCTGTGGAACGATTGCTTCGGGTATCGTTAAGCCTGGCGATAAAATTACTGCACTTCCTTCGGGTAAAAGCAGTACCGTAAAAGAAGTCGTGACCTTTGAAGGTTCACTGGATGAAGGTTTCGCAGGTCAAGCGGTTACGCTTACCTTGAATGATGAAATCGATATCAGTCGTGGCGATATGATTGTTCAGTCTGACAATCACCCAACGGTAAGTTCTGCGGTAAAAGCACATATCGTTTGGATGTCTGAAGACAAAATTCAGCCAGGCAAGCTTATTGATATTAAACTTGGTTCCAAGCAGGCTTCAGCGTCAATTCAGTCAATTGAGCATTTAATTGACGTTAATACGCTTGAGAAAAAGGATGCCAGCGAACTAGAGCTTAACAGTATTGCATTGTGTACGATCCATGCAAACCAGACACTTGCGTTTGACCCATATGGTGAAAACAAAGCAACGGGCGCCTTCATTATTATCGACCGTCTAACCAACGTAACGGTTGGCGCAGGCATGATCGTTGAAGCCGCTGAAGATACTAGCGCACAGTGGGAACCTGTTAGCGAAGCAGAGCGTGCAGCGCGTTTAGATCACCAGGTAGCCTCGATTATTGCTTGCTCAGGTGAAGCGGGTGATGTACTCGCTCAAGCCGCTGAGCGTAAGCTGTTCAATCAGGGTCGAACTTGCCTGTTGATCACCTCTCACATGGCCGACAACGATGCAGATAAACTCTTGATT
>NZ_LWGE01001571.1:0-5511 GCF_001635315.1 Oleiphilus sp. HI0123 | reverse complement strand
GAAGAGATAAATGGAGTCAAACTGTACACGATTCAAACTGATAAGCCTTTAGATGACCATGACATGGCAATGGAGCTGATTCAGGATGCAATCGACAATGACAAATTCAAGCTGCTCTTCCAACCGATTATCAGCTTGAGAGGCGAAGGGGATGAGAACTACGAAGCCTTTATTCGCATGCTGAATGAAGAGGGCGAGGAAATTTCACCCTATGACTTCCTGCCACCAAGCGGCCCAAGTAATATGGCCAGCAAAATCGACAAATGGGTTATCTTACAAACAATTAAACACTTAAGTGAACATAGATCAAAAGGTCATGACACCAAACTCTTTATTAACCTGACCAGCGAGACGCTACAAGATCAAACCTTCACCTCATGGCTGAATGTAGCGCTGAAAGCCGCTCGCCTACCTGGCGACTCTTTAATTTTCCAGATATCGGAAAACAACGCTATCACTTACATGAAACAAGCAAAAGAGTTTGCCAAAGGTATCAGCACCCTACACTGTAAAATGTCGATCAATCAGTTCGGCCATGCCTTAAAACCTTTCAACCTTCTGAAACACTTAAGCCCAGAATACATCAAGCTTGAAGGTTCCTTTACTCAAGATATGCAAAAGGGTGAAGATTCAAAAGAACAGGCTAAAGAAATGATTCAGACCTTACAGTCCATGGGTAAACTCACTATCGTGCCGCTGGTAGAGAGTGCAGCCCTGCTATCAACTTTGTGGCAAGCGGGCGTCAACTATATTCAGGGTTACTACCTGCAAGCACCCTCTACAGAAATGAACTACGACTTTAGCGAAGAAAACTAATTGGAAAGCTTATTTCTCTTTCAGTTTGGCCAACTCCCAGAGCTGGTCTAGTTGAGTTAAGGGCACCTCGCTCACAGAAGTGCCCTGATTGCCCAATTGCTCCTCGATAAATTGAAAGCGCGAAGTAAACTTATCATTGGTAAGCTGAAGCGCATCTTGAGGAAGTACACCTAGAAAGCGCGATAGATTCAAGCAGCTGAAAAGCAAGTCACCAAACTCAGCTCGAATTTCAGGCCTTTTAAAAAGGTCTTCAGCCGTGCTTGTCTTACACTGCGCTTTCGCTTTTATGACTTCCTGCTTAAGCTCGTCCAGTTCTTCAGCTATTTTATCAAAAACTGGCTCTATTTCAGGCCAATCAAAGCCGTGCTTAGCTGCGCGCGCTTGAATATCCAAAGCCTGGTTCAGTACTCCATCTTTATTGGAAGCACCTTCTAGAATACTATCCTGAGCCTTTTTAACTTTCTCTGAAGACACCAAAGCTCCTTAGTTACGTTTTCTGCGAGCATCAATAATATTGGGTAATTGCTTGATCTTGGCTAGGGCTTGCCCAAGACTCGCCAAGCTCGACACATCCATTGCAATGGTAATGGTCGCAATATTTTCTTGTGGGTCAGAGTATGAATTCACGCCCGTTACATTGACCTTCTCGTTAGCTAGTACAATCGTTATATCCCGAAGCAGGCCTTCTCGGTCATAGGCTTGAATCTCAATACCCACACCATAGGCTGCATCGGCTTCATAGCCCCAGGAAACTTCTATAATACGATTTGGCTCCAAGTCTTCAAGCTGGAGCAAATTCATACAATCCTGTCGGTGTATCGAGACGCCTCGTCCAACTGTTATATAACCCGTAATTGGGTCTCCTGGCACAGGCTGGCAACACTTCGCCATAGTTGTTAGTAAGCGCCCAACGCCCTTGATCTTGATATCATCTCGCCCAGCACTATTCGCCGCTTTCTGCTGTGGTGCACCAAGACGAAGATCCAATTGCTGTTCTTTAGGCTGCAGAATTTTCTGAGCAACATTCGCTATATGCGTTGGCTTCACGTCTCCTGCACCAATCGCCGCAAATAGGTCATCCACCTTATTGAACTGAGTTTGTTCCACAAGTTCCGAGTAATGGATATCGCCAATAGACAAGCGCTTAAGCTCATCCTCCAGAAGTATTCGGCCATCAGTGATATTCTGAGATCGATTCTGTTGCTTAAACCAATGAACCAGCTTGGCTCGTGAGCGCGAGGTCTGAATATAGCCTAAACTCGGATTTAACCAGTCACGGCTCGGCGAAGCCTGGTTAGAGGTTAGAATATGAATCTGCTCGCCAGTTCGAAGCGGGTAAGTTAACGGCACGATACGACCATTTACTTTAGCACCACGACAAGCATGGCCCACCTCAGTATGAACACGGTAAGCAAAATCTACCGGCGTTGCGCCATTTGGCAAATCAACAACATGGCCATCAGGTGTAAATACGTAAATACGGTCTTCACCAACGTCTGAGCTTAGCTGGTTTGCAATTTCCGAGGCATCACCCACCTCCTCTTGCCATTCCAGTACTTGTCTAAGCCAGTTGATCTTTTCCTCATACCCTGAAGATCGACTTTTAACATCGGTACCTTTATAGCGCCAGTGAGCACAAACTCCCAGTTCGGCTTCCTCGTGCATTTCCCTCGTACGGATCTGCACTTCCATGACCTTTCCTTCTGGCCCAATGACAGCTGTGTGCAAAGAGCGATAGCCATTTTCTTTCGGGTTAGCAATATAGTCATCAAATTCGTAAGGAATATGCTTCCACAAGGAATGCACAACACCTAGTACCGAATAACAGTCTTGTACACTGGGCACCAGAATTCTAAAAGCTCGAATATCGTAAATTTCAGAAAAATCTAGATTCTTACGGCGCATTTTTCGCCAGATGCTATAGATGTGTTTACTTCGGCCAGCGACTTCGCCGCGGATGTGGGCATTCTCTAATTCAAGCTCAAGTTTTTCAGTCATTCTTTTTACAAAAGAATCCCGGTCAACTCGGCGCTCATCCAGCAATTTCGCTATCTTTTTATAGGCTGAAGTGTGTAAGTAGCGAAAAGACAGGTCTTCGAGCTCCCACTTGATATAGCCTATACCTAAGCGATGTGCCAAAGGCGCATAAATATCAAAGACTTCTCGTGCAACACGCTGACGTTTTTCGGAGTTCGCGTCTTTAACCGCTCGAATTGCGCAAGTTCGCTCTGCCAACTTGATGAGTACGACGCGCACATCATCAATCATGGTCACAAGCATTTTCCGGACGTTATCAATCTGCCCTTGAGTCTGACCTAAAACCATACCTTTAAATGGACGATGTGTTGCAGAGATCGCTGCCATTCGCGCAACACCTTCGATCAACTTGGCAGTTTCTCCGCCAAATTTTTTCGATACTTGCTCCAGCGGCAATTTACCTTCGCGGACAGCTCGATAAAGTATTGCTGCAATGATAGCTGTCTGATCCAATTCCAACTCGATCAGAATCTGAGCCATCTCCAAACCAATTACAAAACTATTGTGCTCTTTTGCCCAGACTCGATCTTCCTGGACCGATTTCTGCTCGATTTCAAGGCTAGTTTCACAGGCCTGGCGTACTGTCTCGATATTACCCAACTCGGTAATTGAACTGATTTTATCAAGCCATTGATCAATGGCGGCTTCGCCATCGAAATCCTCAATGTAATCTTCGCGAACCTTAACCATAAAACTACCTGTTTATTATTCTTAGCCTACTTACTATCGAAAACAGCTATCGACTCTAAATGCTCAGTATGGGGAAACATATCCAAAACCCCTGCCTGCATCAGACGATACCCTTGCTGCACCAAGATCCCCGCGTCACGCGCTAATGTAGCCGGGTTGCATGATATATAAACTATTCGTTTTGCCCCAAACTGCCTAATATTGCTCACGATATCCAAAGCACCTGCTCTAGGCGGGTCGATCAAAATCTTATCATAAACTCCCTTCGTCCAAGCTTGAGCCGAGAAGTCACTGTATAGGTTACTTTCATAAAAAGTGACATTTTCGATATCATTAGCTTGTGCATTAAACAAGCCTCTTTCCACCATATCCTGACTGCCTTCAACCCCAACAACTTCCTTAGCGCACTTTGCCATTGCCAAAGTAAAATTACCCAGTCCTGAAAACAGATCCAGAGCACGCTCATCAGATTTAAGTTCAAGTAGCTGCAGCGCGAGTAGAACCATCTTCTGATTCACACCAAGGTTGATTTGCGTAAAATCTTTTGGGTGGAATTGTAAGGCTAAATTTTGCTTCAATACCCGCAAATTATAGGACAAGTTAGCTTGGCCTTCTTCTCGGCACTCATTTTCCGGCCACAACTGCTGAATACTGGAAATGTCCCCTGCTTGCAGAAACACCGTCCACTTCTGCTCCTTCGCAAGGTTTCTAAGCATTTCCAAGTCACTCTGCTCAAGAGGCTTCACATGCCGAATCAACACGCCTATTCCCTCACGACTCAAGGACAGTTCCAGGTGGCCAAGTGCTTTATGCACCGAGATTGAAGCAACAAGTTCTTTAAGTACGGGTAAGGCACTTGAAAGCTCACTAGCCATAATTGGGCAAGAATCTATATCTAATGTCTCTTTGGAGGCTTTTTTACGAAAGCCAATTCGAAGCCCTTCTCCTTTTCGGCCATAGTCGACACTGAGCCGGACACGCGAACGATAACCCCACGGCTCACTCTCGACAAGCGGCAACCATTGTTGCGGAGCCAAATCCCCAAAGTGCTTAAGCTGGTCAGCCAATACAGTTTGTTTATGCGCCAGTTGAGCTTTATGCCCCATATGTTGGAGGCTGCAGCCACCACAAGTTCCATAATATGAGCATACAGCTTCAACACGTTGATCTGAAGCTTGCATCACTTTCACCGCAGCCAGCTCATCATATTTAGCACGATGAGCCAAGACCTCAGCCAAAACAGTCTCACCGGGCAAGGCATAATGCACAAATTGCGTTTTGCCTTTATTTTTGGCGATACCTCGCCCCTCATGACTGAGAGACAGAATTTGACACTGAAGCAAGCCACTATCAGAGCTATCAACATCGTTGGCGAGGTTCTTGGACTCCAGGCTCACTTTCACCCGAGCTTCCTGCTTCGAATCTTTAAGTTCACGCTCAAGTGATTTTTTTTGCTTTTTAGACTGCTCACGCAGCTTAGTTCTATGCTTAGAAAAAATATTTGCCATAGTTACACGCTACCGAGCCACCTGCTCACGAAAAAACACCTGTTGAAAGGTAACGATCTCCACGGTCACAGATAATGGCGACGATCACCGCATTTTCAAGCTTGGCTGACAAGCGCAAAGCTGCAGCCACGGCTCCGCCTGAGGACACACCGCAAAAAATACCTTCCTGTGCGGCAAGGGCCTTCATTGTTCTTTCCGCTTCATCTTGCCCCATCTCGACCACTTCATCGACTCGTGAGCGATCAAAAATACTCGGCAGATACTCTTCAGGCCAGCGACGAATACCGGGAATTGCCGCATTTTCTGCAGGTTGCAAACCCACTATCTTGATATCTGGGTTCTTTTCTTTCAGAAACCTGGAGTTTCCCATAATGGTACCTGTCGTTCCCATGGCACTGACAAAGTGAGTAATTTTTCCATGAGTTTGCTCCCAGATTTCAGGCCCCGTCCCGCAATAATG
>NZ_LWGE01001570.1:0-1963 GCF_001635315.1 Oleiphilus sp. HI0123 | reverse complement strand
CTGATGTTGGCGGCGTCGTGTTTTATGCTAATTATTTAAAGTATTTTGAGCGTGCTAGAACGGAGTTTATTCGAAGTTTAGGGTTTGAGCTTCGGGCTGGTTTCGAAGAAGGAATCAGTTATGTAGTGCATAGCCTTGATGTTAGATACCTGGCCCCCGCCAAACTTGATGAAATACTGAATGTTACTGCTTCGGTTTCGTCTCTAAAAAGAACTTATATAGAATTTGAACAGTTTGTTGAAGACTCATCTGGTAGGCGGCTAGTTGAGGGGAATGTTAAGGTCGCTTGTGTATCATTGCCTGATAACAAGCCGAGAGCGCTACCCGAAGGCCTGAAGCAAGCCTTGAGTTCAACAGGGTTACAAAGTTAGTCAGCTATTACCGTATTTTGTGCCTAGATTTGGCAGATTACCTGGAGAAAATAAGTGCAGGAAAAGATTTCGATTGTTGGTTTGATTCTTGATGCAAGTTTTATTGTGCAGTTGGTTATGTTGGCATTATTGCTTGCGTCGATAATATCCTGGTATCTGATATTCCAGCGCTCTAGTTTCTTCAGACAGGCTAATGCGCAGCAGCATAATTTTGAGGATATGTTTTGGTCCGGCATGGATCTAGGAAAATTGTACAAAAGAAGTTCCGGGTCGGCAGCGAGTAGTGGGCTTGAATTGATTTTTAAAGCGGGGTTTAAGGAATTTAACCGTTTAAAGCAACAAGCAGGCGTAGACGCCGATGCCGTGATGGAGGGGACGCAGCGCTCAATGCGTGTTGCGCTTTCGCGAGAGGGTGAACGACTTGACTCCAATCTGCCATTTTTGGCAACAGTTGGCTCTACAAGCCCTTATGTTGGTCTGTTCGGCACAGTTTGGGGGATTATGAACTCTTTTCTCGGGCTTGCTCAGCAGCAGCAAGCGACCTTGGCGACGGTAGCGCCAGGTATTGCTGAAGCACTAATTGCTACTGCAATGGGGCTATTCGCAGCAATTCCTGCTGTTGTTGCTTATAACAGGTTTTCGGCAAGGGCTGATGCGCTTTATACAAGCTATGAAACTTTCGCTGATGAGTTCTCGAGTATTCTTCATCGAAATATTCATTCAAGTGCAGGAAGTGCAAAAGACGGTGTTGCTGATAATACTTCTAATAGAGGCTGATAACGGTGCCTAGATCTAAGCGTAAACCCATGTCCGATATAAATGTTGTTCCCTATATCGATGTGATGCTAGTGCTGCTTATTATCTTTATGGTGACAGCACCAATGCTGACTCAGGGGATCAAGATTGATTTACCCTTACTTGATAGCGACCCGGTAGAAAGTGCTAAAAGCCTCGAGCCGATTGTCGTGACGGTCGACTCAAACGGTGCTTACTATATGGAAATGACATCATCAAGCAAGAAACCTTTAGAGCTTCAGGTCGTACTAAAAAATGTAAGCTCTATTCTTCAACACGAACCTTCTACTAGTGTTCTTGTGCGAGGAGACAGGCATGTAGAGTACGGAGTTGTGGTTGAGCTGATGGCTGCTTTACAGAATGCCGGTGCGAAAGATGTCGGATTGATCACTGAGGACCCATGAAGAAAAACACGGCTAAAGATTCTCAAGCTCGTGCTTTGAAAAAGCAGGGAGCAAGTGGAAAGTCTTCAGATAAGCGTGCAACGGAAAACTTTAAACTCCTTAAGGTCTTGTTAGGCGAGGCGATAGAGGTAAAAAATCGAAAGTTTCTGATTGCTAGTGTTGCTGTTCATATATTGGTCATTGCTGCATTCTTTTTCAATTGGCAGAGTAGTAACGAGCAAACAGTTAAGTTGCCTCCAAAAAGTATTCAAGCTCGTGTGATTAGTGAAAATGAACTACAGCAACTCCGAGATAGGGAGCGGGCAAAGGTTCAGGAAAAACAAAAGGCTCTGGATAAGAAAAAGGCTCTGGATAAGAAAAAGGCTCTAGAGAAGAAAAAGGCTCTAGAGAAGA
>NZ_LWGE01001569.1:0-904 GCF_001635315.1 Oleiphilus sp. HI0123 | reverse complement strand
TCCGAAATTCCCGTTAAATTACTGACCTTAGTTAAACTTTCTAGATACTCTTCTTTACAGTTTGAGTCGTGAACGATTCCGCCGCCGCCCCAGCAATGTAATTTATTTCCCGAATGCACAATGGTTCGAATAAGTATATTACTGTCAAAATTTCCATTTCCATTTAGATAAAAAATTGAACCGCAATAGGCGTCTCTGCCGGAGCCTTCTAACTCATTAATAATTTCCATTGACCTAATTTTAGGAGCTCCCGTAATAGACCCACCTGGAAAACAGGCAAAAAATGCATCTAATTCGGTAACATCCTTCCTAAGCCTCCCTTTTATATGGCTAATTAGGTGATGTACATTCTTGAAAGTTTCAAGTTCGAATAGCTTTTCCACCTTAACACTGCCTAATTCACAAACTTTGCTTAGGTCGTTACGAAGTAAATCAACAATCATTAAGTTTTCGGCTTGGTTTTTTGTGCTTTCTTGCAATTTTTGCGGGGCTTCAGCTTTATTTGTATTCTGAGCGGTGCCCTTTATTGGTTTTGTGTTTATTTCTTTATTCTTGATTCCAATAAATTGTTCAGGCGAGAAGCTTAATAACTGTTGATCGTCACTAAAAGAGATGAACGCTGAATAAGGCGTATCGACTTTTTCTCTGAGTTGGAAATACAAAGGGAGTGATGGGTCATCAAAATCTGCTTCAAAACGCTGAGTTAGATTTACTTGATAACAGTCTCCGGCAATTATGTAGCTTTGTATTTGCTCAAAAGCTTCTGAATAACGCTGATATGAAATGGTCTTCTGCCAGTTAGGCTTGTTAGTTTGCTGCTTATGTTTATATGTGGCGTTCTTTTCGTGGGTATCGGAAATAATATTTTCAATCTTGTCTCGCAAATCGAGAGGGCAGCGTGGTG
>NZ_LWGE01001568.1:0-1585 GCF_001635315.1 Oleiphilus sp. HI0123 | reverse complement strand
AATAAATATAAAAATGAGGAATACAATGTCATCAGCCGCGATAACCTATACAGAAACAAACCAAGCAATACCCCAAGAACGTGGACAAGTGATTCTAGGATGCCTTAACGAGTTTGCTCGAGACCCCTTGGCCTTCTTCCACCGTTTAATGTCTACCTACCCGGACATAGTGGAATTCCACATCCCTTTTAACAATATGGCGCTTGTCACAAGTGGTGACTTAAGCCACCAAATTCTTGTAAGCCAAGCAAAAAAATTTAGAAAGTCAGACCGAGACGTTGCTGTCATGGGAACCGTTTTGGGAAAGGGGCTGATAACAAACAATGACCTTGCTAATCATAAGACTCAAAGGAAATTAGTACAGCCAGGCTTCCACTTCCGTAGAATTGAGTCTTACGCTAAAACTATGAGCGATTATACAAGCAGAATGACGCAAGATTGGAAGGCGGGTAACAGGGATATTGCTGATGATATGTTCAAGCTGACAATGTATATCGTCAGCAAGACTCTGTTTGATACAGATATGGAACATATGCAAAGCAATGCAAATAATATTGGTGAAACAATGCACATCGTTCAAACGGAAACTAACAAACGGTTTCAGCAGGCTTTAGTTTTTCCTGACTGGGTTCCCACCCGAGGAAACCGTCGCTTGGTCGCTGCCAAAAAGTCATTGTACAAAACAATTAGCAGTATGATAGAAACAAGAAAGAACTCTGACTTAACAAATGCTGATAAAAAACCAGATATGATGTCAATGCTGCTCGAAGCTAAATACGAAGACGGAAGCAGCATGCCAACCGAGCTCGTGATGGATGAACTAATCACACTATTTACCGCAGGCCATGAAACAACATCAAATGCCTTAAGTTGGACATTCTACTTGCTCGCTCTGCATCCAGATATTCAGGCAAAGCTTCATGTCGAGTTAGACAGTGTTTTAAACGATCAAGACGCTCAGTTTGAACACCTAGGAGAGCTTAACTATACTGATATGGTCATTAAGGAATCAATGCGCTTGTTACCGCCAGTCTGGACGCTAAACAACCGACAAGCCAATGAAGACATTGACATAGGCTCATATCATATTCCCAAAGATAAAGTTATCTTCCTATCACCTTATGCGAACCACTTAAACCCACGTTATTTTGAAAACCCGAACCGCTTCGATCCAGAGCGTTTTTCACCAGAAAACGAGAAAAACATACCAAAGCATGTTTATATACCTTTTGGCTCGGGGCCACGAGTTTGCATCGGGCAATCATTTGCGATGATGGAAGCGAAAATAATACTTGCAACAATTATGAGAAGATTCGAAGTCGAATTAGATGAAAACAATGTGTTTGACCCTCAACCTCTCATTACGCTCTCGAATAATAAGGGCATGCAAGTTAAACTAAAAAGCCGAGATAATTAGAGACTTTGCTAATGAAAACTGCGATGGCGCGTCATATTCTTGTAAAAGATGAGCAAACTGCCAACACGATAAAACAAGCCTTGGCTAAAGGGGGTGACTTTGCAAAACTGGCGCGCAAGCACTCTAGCTGCCCTAGCAAAAAGAATGGTGGCGACTTAGGCGAAATTC
>NZ_LWGE01001567.1:0-1879 GCF_001635315.1 Oleiphilus sp. HI0123 | reverse complement strand
AGTGAACCTGTAATCTTGCACGTTTATTCGGTTATCGGCCCAACGCTTAAGATATCGAATCAGGAAAACAAACAAAACCTTGATCATACCGCCCAAGTAACGCTAGAACTGTCTGACTCAAAAACGAGAGAGCGTAGCGGTCAGGAAGTCTTAAACCGTTGGCGCGAGTTGATTGGCCGTATTGATGGAGCAAGCAAGCTTAGTTTTAGTTCTAGCCTAAGCCCCTCAAAGCCTGATATCAATATTGAGCTTTCCGGTTATGATCGCTTACAGCTTGAAACTGCTGCGAAACAGTTAAAGGATAAACTGAGTCATTACAGCGGAACTTATGACTTGGCAGACTCCCTTAATGAAAAGAAAAAACAGGCGCAGATCACCTTAAAGGATAACGCTATTTCACTTGGACTAACGCTTGAGCAGGTTATCAGGCAAGTCAATAGGGCGTATCAGGGTGAAGTGGTGCAAACGATCCAAACGCAAGATGATGAAGTCGATGTCTGGCTAGGCTTGCCTGAAGAAGAACGAGCTTCGATGTGGTACCTGGAGCACCTGCCAATTTTGATAGCAGATGGCAGCTATATAGACTTGTCAATAATTGCTGATATTCACTTCCGACAGGCACCGAATAATATTCGCCGCTATGAGCGCAAGCGAGTGGTGACCGTGAGCGCATACGTCAATACAGAACATAACTCGGTTTACAATATTCAAAAGGACCTTAAAGAACACTACCTCGACACGCTAGTCGCGCAATATCCAGATATGAAGTGGGGAACCGCAGGTAAACAAAAAAGTATTGTGGCGTTTTTAGATATTCTGTTTAACGGTTATCTAATCGCTATCTTCGTAATGTATTTGATGATGGCGGTTTTATTCTCGTCTTACAGTCAGCCCTTATTGGTTTTGTTTGCAATCCCTTTTGGAATTCTAGGCTCACTTTTCGGTCATATGTTATTAAATCTGGAATTAACGCTTTGGTCATTCATAGGTATGGTGGCGGTCAGCGGTATTGTCGTCAATGACAACCTGGTCTTGATGGACTGTATTAATGAGCTGCGCAAGAAGGGCGTGAATATCTTTAGTGCAGTATGCGAAGCTGGCAAGAAACGCTTCAGGCCAATACTCTTAACGTCAATTACAACGTTTGCAGGCTTAACACCTTTGATCCTGGAAACCAGCATTCAGGCTAAGTTTTTAATACCCATGGCCGTATCGCTGGCCTTTGGGGTTATTTTTGCAACACTGATCAGCTTGCTTTTAGTGCCCGCAAGCTACCTATTACTGGATCAATATATCAAGAGCCTAAGCACCGCTAGCAAACAGGTAACGAATAATGCGCTCGACTCCGAGAGCGTTGAAGACGCCTATCAACGCGGTTTTGAGCAGGGCAGTCGAGCGAAGAAGAAATCACAGAGCCCATATAATGATGAGGTATTAACTTCAAGCTGGGAAGCAGGTTGGCTTGATGCGAAAAATACCCTTAACGTTCTCAAGACGGATCAGGCATCATGAGTATATTTCAACGTCACCCGAAAGATCATGTTGCCTTATGGTTTGAACAAAGGCGCAAGCTAGGCGTAAGTGATGACATATATTGGGGGCGATATACGCCTCACACCTCAGAGCAAGAAGAAGCGCTAAAAGTAGATATCTTCCAGCACGCCAATGGTGACGGCATGAGCATAATGAAGCACATGCTGAACGATCTCGGTTTCACCAGTGTGAAGATCCCTAAGTGTAGAGAAACCGGTGAACCTGACACTCAAGAATTGAAAGCGATCAAAGCGTTAATTCCAGATTTAATAACATATGACCGAAAAGTGAGCCTAGAATTCCAAAAGGGATTGCAAACAAAACCAATAAGGGCTGTCTGTAAGAC
>NZ_LWGE01001566.1:0-7700 GCF_001635315.1 Oleiphilus sp. HI0123 | reverse complement strand
TATACGTTTGATTATGAGTATTGATATGTCGGGGGAGCTTAAGGGTGTGAGAGTGATAGAGCATAAAGAGACGCCGGGCTTAGGTGATAAAATCGACTTGAAGAAGTCTGATTGGGTTTTATCCTTCAACGGCAAGTCTTTGGCGAACTTGACTGAAACTCAGTGGCAAGTGAAGAAAGATGGTGGAGACTTTGATCAGTTAACAGGTGCAACCATTACACCTCGTGCGATAGTCAGTGCGGTGCATAAAGCGCTGATCTACTTTAGTGAGAACAAAGATCGGATTCTGGATCAGGCAATGAGTTCTAAGTCGGGAACTGATACTGCAGCAGGTGAGGCACAATAATGGCAGCAGCAGAAAATAGCGCAGATTTAATACCGGAACAAAGCGAAGGTGCGAAGCAAAGCTTTGTTAGCAGTGGCGAGTTCAACAAACTAGTTAAGAATGGCTTGTGGGACAATAACCCAGCCTTGGTTCAGCTACTGGGTTTGTGCCCTTTATTGGCTGTAACCGGCACAGTAGTTAATGCTTTAGGTTTGGGGTTGGCGACAACCTTGGTTTTGCTTGGGTCTAATGTATCGGTCTCGTTGATTCGAAACTATGTGAGAGATTCAGTCAGACTACCTGCTTTTGTGATGATTATTGCTTCGCTAGTGACTTGTGCTGAGTTATTGATGCAAGCCTTCACTTATGAATTGTATGAAATTCTTGGAATCTTTATCCCATTAATCGTGACTAACTGCGCAATCTTAGGTCGAGCCGATGCATATGCATGTAAGAACCCTGTATTGCCAGCCGCAACAGATGGTTTGATGATGGGAGTAGGCTTTACCGTGGTATTGGTATTGCTGGGCGCCATGCGTGAACTCATTGGTCAAGGAACCCTGTTTACCGGAATGAACCTGATCTTTGGTGATATGGCTCTGGCTTGGGAAATTCAGGTTTTCGAAGATTACCCTAACTTCCTGTTTGCTATTTTGCCTCCGGGAGCGTTTGTTGGAATGGGTTTAATCATTGCGCTGAAGAATATCATTGATCAACGTGCAGCGGCAGCAAAAGCGAAAACTGAAACAAAGAAAGAAAAGGGCAGTAAGCGGGTTCGTGTAACCGGCAAGATTGCTTAGCCTATAACGGGGAAGGTGCTTAGATAGTGCAGTTGACACGACACAGCATTTCAGCTGTATCGTGCGTACTCTATCAACTTAAGCGGTAAATCGCTTCAGGCCTTTCATTAGACCGTCAGTAATATTCGAAAACTCATCTTTTGCTTTCTTAACGACAAGCTCAGAAATTGCTGTAGTTTCTTGATGTTTGCTTTCTTCTTCAGCGCTTACTTGATAAGCAGGAAGACATTCTTGCATTGCTTTGGCAGCCTCAGAACGGGGCTTTAGTCCATACCATTCACAGATCTTCTCTACAGATAAACGGAAAGCTTGTTCCTCGCCGTGGACGGCTATGGAGATAGTGGTGCGTTTTATTTCATCTTCCCAAGGTACGTTAATACGCAGCTCAAAAACATCAGCCGGCGCACGCCCTTTTCGTTTAACGACAATGCGGCGTAAACCTCGGATCGTGCCTTTTTCGCGAATATGATATTCGGTAGAGAGTGCTTGCTGCAAACCGTAAGCTTTCTGGGCTTTGGCAAAGCGAGCGTCGATTTCCTGGGCTTTGGAATACGCAGCTTTGCGACTGCGTTTGATACGGACATACTCTTGGTGTTCTTTACCTCCCCATGCTCGAAAGACTCGGAAGTAAGATAATTCGCCGTACTGGTGATCATAAATTGCCATATACTGCCCCCTCCTTGTAGGGCTCGTCCTTTGTGAGCGTATCTATTCGCTTCAACATCAATATTTTGCTGAATAGATCACATTTCGTTAGAGTTCGCACTCCGATAAAATCACAAGCACAATATATAACATTAATATGAAATTAGGGAGACACTTGTCATGAAATACATCATTTATTTATCTGGTGAAATTCATAGTGATTGGCGTGAGCGGATTGTTGCGGGTTTAGCATCAAACGGCTTGGATGTAGACGTTTATTCTCCAGTTACCAATCATGAAGCCAGTGATGAGGTTGGTGTTCGTATTCTTGGAGAGGAAGATAACAACTTTTGGAAAGACCACAAAGCAGCAAAAATTAACGCCTTACGTACGATGACCCTGATTGAAAAATCTGACATTGTTGTGGTGCGTTTTGGTGAAAAATACAAGCAGTGGAATGCAGCATTCGACGCCGGTATTGCGATCGGTCAGGGTAAGCCGATTATTGTGATGCATGCGCCAGAACTGACGCATCCTTTGAAAGAAATTGACGGTGCAGCGATGGCGGTGACCGAAACGCCGGAACAAGTAGTTGAAATTTTGAAGTATATCAACCAATAGTCGGGCTAATCTCGCTACAAGGCGGCGTGTTTTACGTTATAATGCCGCTCTTTTGTTTCTCACTCTATATGAATCTGGTGGTACGATCGTGTCTAACGAGACCCAAGCAAACGAAGTCGGTGCAGGTGCGCCTGACGTTAAAACTTTTCAGGGGCTGATTCTGGCCCTGCAAAACTTCTGGGCGAGTAAGGGCTGTGTAGTCCTGCAGCCGCTTGATATGGAAGTTGGAGCAGGTACTTTTCACCCGGCTACTTTCTTGCGCTCAATAGGGCCCGAGACCTGGAACGCCGCCTATGTTCAGCCAAGTCGACGACCTACAGATGGTCGCTATGGCGAGAACCCGAACCGTTTGCAGCATTACTATCAATTCCAGGTGGTGATGAAGCCTTCACCCTTGAATATTCAGGAACTCTATCTTGAATCATTAGCGGCGATGGGTATTGATACCACTGTCCACGATATTCGATTTGTAGAGGATAACTGGGAATCTCCTACACTAGGCGCCTGGGGTTTGGGTTGGGAAGTCTGGTTGAATGGTATGGAGGTAACTCAGTTCACCTACTTCCAACAGGTTGGCGGGCTCGAATGTTACCCGGTAACCGGTGAAATTACCTACGGTTTGGAACGTATCGCGATGTACCTTCAGGGTGTGGATAGCGTTTATGACTTAATCTGGGCGCATGGGCCAGATGGTGATGTGACCTATGGCGATGTTTTCCACCAGAACGAAGTGGAAATGTCGACTTACAACTTTGAGCACGCCAATACTGATGCGCTTTTTGCACAGTTTGATACCTGTGAAGCTGAAAGTCAGAAGATGATTGACCAGGGTTTGCCATTACCAGCGTATGAGTTGGTGCTTAAGGCTTCCCACACATTTAACATGCTGGATGCCCGCCATGCGATCTCGGTCACTGAACGTCAGCGCTATATACTGCGTGTTCGAGGCTTGGCACGATCCGTTGCCCAGGCATATTTTGATAGTCGTAAAGAATTAGGCTTCCCTCTGGCTCCTGAAGGGATTCGTGAAGAAGTCCTTGCCAGCTTAGAAAACGCTGGTTCAAAGTCGGACAAAGGAGGCAAGAAATAATGTCTACGCAAGATTTTCTCGTTGAAATCGGGACTGAAGAACTTCCACCGAAAGCACTGAAGAAGCTCTCGGACTCCTTTACCAGTGGTATCGAAGCAGGCTTAAAAGATGCGGCTTTGAACTATGCTGAGGTAAAGGCTTTCGCTAGCCCCAGACGTTTAGCTGTTCGAGTTAAAGGTTTGGACGTGCAGCAAGCTGATAAGTCAGTTGAAAAGAAAGGCCCGTCAAAGAAAGCCGCTTATGATGCTGAAGGGAATCCTTCTCGCGCCTTGACTGGTTTTACCGGCTCGTTAGGTATTAAGCCTGAAGACCTAGAAGAAATGGAAACGCCGAAAGGAACATGGTTAGTTTACCGCTCGCTAGAGAAAGGTCAGGAAACCAAATCTTTGTTGAATGACATTGTTGCCCAGTCATTGAACAAGTTGCCTATTCCTAAGCGTATGCGTTGGGGAGCTCAAAAGGTTGAGTTCGTTCGACCGCTGCAGTGGGTATTGATGATTTTCGGTGATGAGGTTGTAGAAGGCAGTATTCTGGATATTCCAGCTGGTCGAAAGACTCGCGGTCACCGCTTCCATAGTCAGGGTGAGATTGAAATTACTAAAGCAGATGACTACGAAGTTCTATTGTTAGAGCTAGGCAAAGTGATTGCAGATTATGATCAGCGTAAGGAAAAGGTTCGTCAGGGTGTGACGGCTGCTGCTGAAGGTATTGGTGGTGTGGCTGTGATTGATGAAGACTTGTTGGACGAAGTCGCGTCTCTAAATGAGTGGCCCGTACCTTTAGTCGGCCGCTTCGACGAGCGCTTTTTGGAGGTGCCGACAGAAGCACTGATTTCTTCGATGAAAGAGCATCAGAAGTATTTCCATGCTTTGGATAAGAATGGCGAGATGCTACCAAACTTCATCACGCTAGCGAATATCGAAAGTAAGGACCCTCAGCAGGTAATTCAGGGTAACGAGCGTGTTATTCGTCCTCGCCTGGCAGACGCGGCCTTCTTCTTTGAAACGGATAAGAAGTCCACTTTGGCCTCGCGTCGTGAGCAGTTAAAGAAAATTGTCTTCCAGAGTAAATTGGGAACGGTTTACGATAAAACTGAACGTGTATCAAAGCTAGCTGCGAAGATTGGCGCAGCAATTGGTGGCAATGCGTCCGATGCAGAGCGTGCAGGAGAGCTAGCTAAATCTGACCTGGTGACAGAAATGGTTCTAGAGTTCTCTGATTTACAGGGAACCATGGGTTATCATTATGCTGTGCACGATGGAGAATCTAAAGAAGTTGCTTTAGCGTTGAATGAGCAGTACATGCCTAAGTTTGCGGGCGACAGCTTGCCGACCACAAAAACGGGTTGTGCACTTTCTATTGCTGAGAAACTTGATTCACTGGTTGGTCTATTTGGTATCAATCAGCCTCCAACGGGTACTAAAGACCCATTTGCCTTGCGCCGTGCTTCTTTAGGTGTGCTTCGAATCATTGTTGAAGAGCAATTGGATCTTGATCTGGTTGACCTAATTAATTGGTCGCTAGAGCAATACGAAGGCTTGGAAAACAATAGTGTCCAAGAAGACTTATTGAACTACATGTTGGAACGTTTCCGTGCCTGGTATCAGGATGAAAATGTATCTGCTGAAGTCTTCTTAGCGGTTAACGCTCGTAGGCCTACACGTCCGGTCGACTTTGATCAGCGCATCAAAGCGGTTAGCAACTTTTTGGGCCTCGAAGCGGCTTCAGCCTTATCGGCAGCCAATAAGCGTGTTTCCAATATTCTGGCGAAGAATAAGGGCGAGTTGGCAGATCAGGTCGACCAGAGTAAGCTGATTGAGCAAGCTGAAAAGGATTTGGCAGCTCAGGTAGATAGCCTAGCAAAAACTGTAACGCCATTGTTTGACCAAGGTAACTACCAAGCTGCTTTGACTGAGCTATCAAGTCTTCAAAAAGTTGTTGACCAGTTCTTTGAAGATGTCATGGTTATGGCCGATGATGAAGCGTTGAAGAATAATCGCTTAGCCTTGTTGAGTCAGCTGCGCGAGCTATTCCTGCGAGTGGCAGATATTTCGCTGCTTTCTAAGTAGCACCTAAGCACTAAGTTAGGCTTTCCCTTCTTGCTAGCAAAGCACTGCTCATTCGAGTGGTGCTTTTTTGTTTCTGGTCTTAATCTCTTGCAGAGGTTTTTTCTTCGCGCTTGATTAAGCTTGTGCTAACCCTCTAGTGGGCCACAGAACAACTGAAAGAATATTGGCAGCTGACTAATTCAACAAACCTACTTCTTTGTAGTAGCGAACTGCTCCGGCATGTAAGGGGGCTGATAAGCCTTCTTTAACCATTTTGGTCTTATCGAGAGCATGGAATGCAGGGTGAAGTTTTTTAAACTCGAGGAAATTTTCAAATACTGACTTGGTTAACTGGTAGATAACCTCGTCGGGTGTATCTTTAGAGCTTACTAGTGTCGCACCTACGCCAAATGATTTTATTTCATTTGGGTTGCCTCGGTACATACCAGCCGGAATGGTGACTTCGTGATAATATGCGTTGTCAGTGACTAGCTGATTAACTTCGGAACCTTCAACATCAATAAGAATGCTATCGCAATCTGAGGTCGCAGCTTTAATCGAGGCGCTAGGATGCCCAGCCATAAAAATCATGGCATCAAACTGCTTGTCGCATAGTGCTTTTGATTGATCTGAGGAGCTGAGTTCAGATACTTGTGAAAAAAGGCTGCTTCCCCAGCCGAGTGCCTGCATGAGAATTTCCATAGTGGCACGATGACCAGAGCCTTTATTACCTATATTAATTCGTTTACCTTTCAGGTCATTTAAAGTTTGGATGCCCGAATCTTTTCGTGCGACGACAGTAAATGGCTCGGAGTAAATAGAAAATACTGAGCGTAACGCTGGGTCTCTGCCTTCTGAGGAAAATACTTCACTGCCTTGTACTGCGTGATATTGCCAGTCGGACTGAACAACTGCCATATCCAAGTCCAGTTCTCTGACTTTTCGTAAGTTGTACAATGATCCCTGGGTGCTTTCAACGCCACAGCGTATACCGTGCTCGGAACGTTGACGATTGATCATCCTGCATACTGCGCCGCCTGTTGGATAATACACTCCGGTGACACCACCGGTACCGACAATCATATAGTGCTTGTCACGAGCAAGGCTGAGCTCGGAACTGCCGAAAAGAAAGACGAAAATACAAAGCTTAGCCAGCTTCAATTTGCCGAACAAACTCAAAGTTTTTGACCTACGACCTAGCATACGTTTCCTTATTGAAGCTGCTTGTATCAGCACCTTACCCTTTTCATTGAAGAATAATCTTTTTGGAAAAGATTTTCTACACGATATTGTTGTGAAAGAGAAAAACAGAATTATGCTGGTACACTTATTGAAGGCCCTTAACAAGCAGTTTCTTTTCGCTATGAATAAGCTGATTCAACCGATATTTTTGCTGATGAATCGATTAACTTACCGTGGTAAGTTTATGTTGATCTCATCGGTTTTCGCGATCCCCTTGGCTCTGTTTGCTGTGCAGTTAGCATTTAATGCGCATCAGCAACTAGAACAAGCACAGCACACTCGCTCTGGCTTTAACTATCTTCGCCAATCAACAGAACTTATCGAAGACTTGGAAACGATACGAGATATAACTGTTGTTGTCTCTTGGAAGAGTGACTCCTTCTTGGTTTCAAAGCTTGATGCTGTTAAGAAGCGGGCTTATGGTCGTATTCTGGATCTAAGCGAAAAATTAAGTTCTAACGCTAGTAGCAAGTACTTACTAAGTCTTAAGGAAAAGTTTGAAAAGGACGGTTTTATTCGCGGAAATGAGGCAGGAAGGGTCGATAAGATTTATGAGGAGGCCCATATTATGGTCGGTCAGGCGTATAGCTGGAGAAGGCAAGTTTCTTATCTGTATGCCTCCAGTAGTCAAAGCGATATTTTGTCCTTCGTAAACCTACTTAATGAGGGTGAGGAATATACCTATGCCTTAGGTTTGGTCAGAATGTTTGGAAGTTTGTATTTAGGGCAGGCGTTTGTGGCGTCACATGGTGCTGACGCGATGGAGGCTGCTTACCAAAACCTGTCTAAGTTAATTGATGATGTGGATGTGAAGGAACAAGCCTATGCCGGTATATTTAGAGATAACCCTTCCGTAGACTTATTAGGTGTTAAATCAGCTTTAGTTCAGACTAAAGTCCTGCTTTCACAGTATTTGATAGAGTCCTTCT
>NZ_LWGE01001565.1:0-2644 GCF_001635315.1 Oleiphilus sp. HI0123 | reverse complement strand
TTAGCGACATATTACTCAATGCTTGATCAACCAAGGTCGGTTGTACGGGGTAAGGATAGTATGCAAGGGACGTATTTAGGTCCCGAGTTTAGTTCGAATGATATAAGGTCTAAGCTGACTGACCTTGGAGCCAGTTTCACAGAGTTAAATGCTAACGAGATTATCGAAAAAACTGCCTCTGCGTTGGCAGATGGTCTGGCGATAGGTTGGATGTCTGGCCGGATGGAGTTTGGTCCGAGATCGCTTGGGGGGCGAAGTATTATTGCAGACCCTAGATCTACAACTATGCAGAAAAATTTGAACTTAAAAGTTAAATTCCGAGAGTCTTTCAGGCCATTTGCACCTAGCATCCTGCGAGAAGATCTTGAAAGTTGGTTTAATCTCGATTGCGATAGTCCTTATATGCTGCTAGTTGCTGATGTAGCCGAAACCAAAAAACTTTCTGTGAAGGACGAATCTGAGGGAATTGAAAAGTTAAAGATACCGAGGTCAATTATACCAGCGGTCACTCACGTTGACGGTAGTGCTAGAGTTCAAACAGTACATGAAGACACCAACCCTAAATATCATGCCTTAATTTCTCGCTTCAAAGAAATTACAGATTGCCCTGTCTTAGTGAATACTTCTTTTAATGTCCGTGGAGAGCCGGTTGTCTGTACACCAGAAGATGCGTTTCGATGTTTTATGGGAACCGACTTAGATATACTCGTCATAGATAATTTCTTCTTGGTTAAGAGCGAGCAGGACAAAAAGCTATCTAAGAGTTACAAGGATAAGTATGAACTCGATTAAAGGTAGAAAGCTTCGTTTATGGCTCAGTCTCTTTGTGATAATGGGCAGCTTCACATACTTATTGCTCATACTTGTAGATATCTCTTTTGCTAAATATCTTTCTAATTCAGCTTCTGGTTTATCTTCTGAATCCAAAAGCATTATTAATAAGCGTGTTCAGGAAGAGGACATTCCTCAAAAAAAAGTGACACTAGAAAATGGGTATCAGCCAATTCTTTATCCGTATTTTGTGGCAGCAGATCCTGACATCAAGACACTGGCAATGAAACATGGTGTTGCGCCTCTAGCACCTCAACCTGAGACTGATATTTATTTTTGTAATGAAGGGTATGGGTTAGTTAAATATAAAACGGATCGCTTTGGTTTTCGTAATCCCGATAGCGTTTGGGATCAGAAAGTGAAACTCACTTTGGTTGGTGACTCCTTTGTTCAAGGAGCTTGTGTGTCATATGACGACACATTACAGGGGCGGCTCAGAAAGAGTGGTATTGAGAGTATTAGCCTCGGGACTGGAGCAAACTCACCTTATCATTACTCAGCTTTGATCCAGAGCTTTCTACCTTGTATCTCTCCTCAGTTTTTAGGTATCGTTTTTTACTCAAATGACAATATTACTGAGGAGAATAGATTTCATTTTAATCACTATTTTAATGGTGATCAGGAAAATTCCTACTTGTCTAAAGATTGCTCCAAACTTAGTGATGGGTTAGTCAGTTTCTATAACGACGTCAGTGAAATCATGTTATCTAAAGCTGAATCTATTGATAACTTATCTCTTCCTGGAAAAACAAGTTTTCTTAAGAGCTTGGGCCGCTACTTTTCATTACCAACTATAAGAAAGTTGATAAGTAGAGTTAGTGATACAGAATTGCCACATAGCTCGAAGTATGCAATAGATAAAGCGGTGAGTATGTGTGAGATAAATGATTGTACTCCGTTTATTGTTTATATCCCAAATTCATCGTATTGGAACCCAGACTCTCGGGCGGTTGAGTATGTGGCAGCTCTAAAAAAATACTCAGGTTCAAAAGTCTCGTTTATTGATTTAACGGATGTGTTAAAGCCCTATGGTAACCAAGCATACGCACTCAAAGGTGGACATTTATCACCATTAGGGTATGAGCTGGCAGCAAAGGAAATTGAGAAAGTTCTACAGTAAACGATTATTGGATGCATCGTGCTAAATATCGTATTCAGTATAAACCTGAGTTTATACGTTAGGTAAGAAAATAAAAGTATTAGAGGCTTCAAAATTTAAAATGACAATAAATGAAAAGAAAACACTCCTAATAATCGGCGCAGGCGGTCATGGCCAAGCGGTAATGGATTTAGCTGAAATTACTGGTGAGTATAGTGATATCTTCTTCGCTGATGATAATGCGCCGACTAATGAACTCGTTATGGGCCGAGAGGTTGTCGCTAAGGTAGAGGATGTCTTTAAAGGTGATATTAAAGTCGATGATGTGTTTGTTGCCATTGGGAATAATGCTGTAAGAAAGCAGATTGTCCAGCGCTTAAAAGTTGAAGGTTTTAACTTAACGACGCTAATACACCCGAGAGCGACGGTAAGTAAGTATGCTCAAATAGAAGATGGCGTAGCCATTATGGCCGGCGCTTATGTCGGTACGAGTGCAGTGGTTAAAACGGGCGTAGTGATAAACGCAAATGCCACAGCAGATCATGACTGTATATTACATGAGTTTTCTCATCTCGGCGTAGGCGTTCAGCTTGCTGGAGGTGTTGAAGTAGGTGCAATGGCTTGGTTGCAAGCGGGAAGTTGCTGTGGATACTTTGTAAAAGCTGAAAAAGGAAAAACCTACCCGCCAGGTTCAGTGCTTGCTTCGTAATTTTG
>NZ_LWGE01001564.1:0-1061 GCF_001635315.1 Oleiphilus sp. HI0123 | reverse complement strand
ATATCTAGAAATTGGACGTCCTTCTCTTCGTCCAAACACTTTAATAGATAATAGTAATTCCACGCGGGACCAATATGACAACGCTGTTCGAGAAACCTCCTGCAATGCTCACTATTCAAGTCTACGTCAGAAAGTTTCTGAGATTTTTTAGTCGCAAGCATAGCCATAGCATATGCTTCTTTAGCCGAATCTACGATTACACCATCAAAGTCCAGAAATATAACACTCTCATTTTGAGTTTTAGACTCATTGCTCTGATAAATCCCCATTAAATCACGAGCAATTTCATAGTCTTCGTATTCATCTATATCGATGCCCGCAATCTTGGAAACACAGGACTTAAAAGGGTTCTTACCAAGAAGATACTCTTTATCAAGCATCAATGACTTAGGAGCCATATACAGCCCATTCGTTACCCTATAAATATTAGGCAGCTCCTGGCTAATGGTATGTTTCTTTGTTGCAGAATAATTGATTGGTTTTTCATCATCCCAAAAATATTCCTTGAGCAAGTTTACAGAAACCAAGCTATCGAAACTTGAAGTTTCTGGAATAACATGATCATAGTACTCACGAAACCCCTGCAAATACTCTTGAGGACTCATCAAAGGAACAACACATGTCACCCAAGCAATGTGCTCGTGCGGTATATCTTTAACGACACCAACAATGACCTCACTAAAAGTAGCTTTATGTCCGTCAGCAAGGAACTGATCGCGACGATGAACTTTTACACCCTCTTCTCGAGCAATATCCATCAGTACATCAGCCTCAGTACTAACGTATATGCTATCTTTTGACAGCACTTTCTTAAGCTGTCTTATTTTCCACGCTAACAGACTAATTTTGTCTTCACCAACCTCAAGAAGGGCCTTTTGCGAAACTCTTGAACTACCAAGTCTGACAGGTATCACTGCCGCAATATCATACTTATTAAACATTTCTCACCATTTTATAAGGTCCTATTGTCATCGAGCGACTCAGCCTCCTCTTTCTTATCACTTCGTTCATTGTAACAACAACTTAAGCCTACCAACTCCATCACCGCAACGTGACGGTAT
>NZ_LWGE01001563.1:0-278 GCF_001635315.1 Oleiphilus sp. HI0123 | reverse complement strand
TGACTTAGCTTTGTCATGATCAAAAGCTGGCTTGTATACACGTTTACTAATCAAAGCATCGTAGACATCTGCCAAAGCCATTAAACGCGCAGACAGTGGAATAGCATCACCCTTTAAGCCTTGAGGATATCCGCTACCATCCCATTTTTCATGATGAGAGGCGGCAATCTCTCGTGCATAACGCAAGAAAGAATTGCTTCCCAAGCGGGCTTCGGCAACCGCTAAAGAGTCTGCCCCCAATTGCGCATGCGTTTTCATGATCATGAACTCTTCATCTG
>NZ_LWGE01001562.1:0-1788 GCF_001635315.1 Oleiphilus sp. HI0123 | reverse complement strand
CTCAAATCCTGTTGGTCTAATAACCATGCCGCACCGCCCTTGGTCATATACTGGGCATTGAGCGTTTGGTGGTCATCGACCGCATGAGGATAAGGGATGAGGATCGCTCCCAAGCCCGCCACACATAGTTCAGATATGGTTAAAGCACCGGCTCGACAGATCACAAAGTCAGCCCAGCGATAGGCTGCGGCCATATCATCAATAAACTCACTTACCTGAGCTTTGACACCATACTTTTCATAACTTGCAGCCACGCCTTCGGACTTATTACGCCCTGTCTGGTGCCAAATTTCCGGTCTAATTTCTGCCCCCAAAGAGCTCATCGCACCAGGGAGCACTTCGTTTAGTCTGGCAGCTCCAAGGCTCCCACCCAACACCAGCACTCTGATCGGCCCAGATTTCGAAACACTGTCTTTGCTTGAATAAAATAACTCGCAGATTTCATCTCTCAATGGGTTGCCAGTCAGCACAACTTTACTCGCATCTTCAAAGGCTTCAGGAAAAGCTGACATCACTGAATCTGCCATTTTCGCGAGTACTTTATTGGTCATTCCTGCTACGGCATTCTGTTCGTGAACCAATAAAGGCTTACCCAAGAGTTTTGCCGCCAAGCCACCAGGCCCAGAAGCGAAGCCTCCCATACCTAACACGGCATCGGGTCTTGTTTTCCTAAGCACTAATAAAGCCTGGAAAACGGCTTTAGCGATCTTCAAGGGTGCTAAAGCTTTGCTTAATATGCCTTTACCGCGAACACCACTGACGGAAATACCGTAAAAAGGGATTCCAGCGTCTTGCACTACTCGCTCTTCCATACCACCGACTGAACCTAGCCAAACAACTTTGTCATTGCGGCTCATTAGTTTCTTTGCCGTTGCTAAGGCTGGAAATACATGCCCGCCAGTGCCACCAGCCATCACAAGGAATGTTTTATCACGCATGGATAAGCTCCTTGTCTTTGGTCTGTTCTGAGTCTGGCTCATCTTCAATCGCCATCAGGTCACGGTGAATTCTTAACAACACGCCTATACACATACAACTCACAATCAGGCTACTACCGCCATAACTTACCAATGGCAGTGTCAGACCTTTAGTCGGTAGTAAGCCCATATTGACGCCTATGTTTATAAAGGACTGAACCGCGAATAAGATGCCAATGCCGTAGGCAAAATAGGCGCTGAATAATTGCTTTTTCTTTTCTGCCAAATAGCCTATGCGTAAGGATCTGTAGACCAAAACGACAAACAACGAAACAACAAGCAATGTACCAATCAAACCAAACTCTTCTGCCATAATGGCAAAAACGAAATCGGTATGAGCCTCGGGCAAGTAAAATTGCTTTTGAATACTGTTGCCTAAACCTACGCCCGACCAGTCCCCACGCCCAAATGCGATCAAAGACTGAATCACCTGATATCCACTACCATAGGGATCTGCCCAAGGATCGGTATAGCCCACTAAACGCTTTAATCTGTAGGGCTGCGAATAAATCAGTAAGGCCACAGATGCTAAACAGCCTAGAATCAGAATAATAAACTGCCCTAATCTCGCACCACTGAGGAAAATCATTCCCAGAAAGGCACAACCAATTACAACGGTAGAACCTAAGTCCGGCTCACTAAGCAGCAATAAGGCAACCAAAGCCAAGACCAACATCGGCTTTGCAAAGCCCCACCATGTTGTACGCACCTCATCTAAACGTCTCACTAAATAGCCTGCGAGATAAGCCACCAACAAAAGCTTCGCCAATTCAGAAGGCTGAAAATTCAAGCTACCTAAACTAATCCAGCG
>NZ_LWGE01001561.1:0-2812 GCF_001635315.1 Oleiphilus sp. HI0123 | reverse complement strand
TGGTGATGGATTCATCTATTTAGGTTTGTCTTAACATCGCCTGATAACCTTCTCGGAAAGTCGGATAGTGAAGTTGATAAGCACTATCCAACATTCGCCTATTGGAACACTGCTTATTTCCGCTTCGCCGTTTTGCCTGCTCGGAAGGTTGGGTATTGATGGTCAGCCCCAAGTGCTCTGCTAGCCAGATAATCACTTCATTAAGATCTACTGGTTCACTATCACTAGCAAGATATAGCGGCTCCAACGCTGAGCCTTGAGCATTCAAGCGAATTAAGTGCTCAATAAAACCCACGCAATCATCTTCATGAATACGGTTACTTCGACGTAAGGCTTTACTTAAAATAGCCGCGCCACTTTCCGCAGACTGCTTTACCTGATTAATTAACTGGCGACGAGAACCACCATAGATCCCGCTAAAACGAATAATCGTGCTGGGTATGCCGCTGTGTCGAAGTAGACCTTCCGCTTCAAAGATAAGCTTTCCTGAAAACTGTTTTGGTTCACAAGGGCTTTGCTCATCTATCCAACTATCATCATTCTGGTGATAGACACTGCTACTGGAAACAAAGATCAATCGCTTTAAGCGCTTCGGATTAGGAAGCATCGTAAGCGTGTTTTCTAAACCCGTGACATAGGTATCACGATAAGCCTGTTCGGTGCGCTGGGAAGGCGTCAGGCAATAAATCAGGTAATCAACACCATCAGTCAGGACTTGTGAAAACACCTCTTCTAAACTCGATGCCTCTCGAACATCTGCAGCAAGATAATGAATGTCATCCTGAGACATTTGAGGTCTTCGGCGTAAACCAAAAACTTGAAAGTCACTTGAAAGCCTCTTCGCTACGCGCCCACCGATTTTACCGCAACCGACTATCAAAACCTTCTTACCTTGCATAGCGCCAAGCCTTTTCTATATGATTTGTCGCTAGTATAAAACGAAGTACTCTAAAAGACATTCGTAGATGCATGGAAGTACCTGCACTCACACAAAAGGGTTAAATCGGCATGGCAGCGCTGGAGGAAATAGAGCTTACGCAGTTAAAAGGTGTGGGCGCCAAACTGGCTGAAACACTTTCCAAGCTCGATATTCACAACATGCAGGACCTACTCTTCCACCTGCCTTTTCGTTACGAAGACCGAACTCGTATTCACTCTGCAGCCTCGCTTCGCCCCGGCATGCAAGGCTTGTTTGAAGTGGAAGTGCTCGGTAGTAGAGTCGTTCATGGAAGAAGGCGTAGTCTAGAAGTCAAAGTAAAAGACGCCAGCGGCACCGTTACACTGCGTTTTTATCACTTCAGCGCAGCTCAAGCCCGGCAACTTCAAAAAGGTACCTACCTGCGTTGCTATGGTGAGGCCAGGCTTGGAAAGCTGGGAATAGAATTCTATCACCCTGAGTACAATATCATCACAGGGGACGAGAAGAATACCGCACCCGAAACTTTAACTCCGGTTTATCCCTTAACCGAAGGAATTCAACAAGCAAGACTCCGTGCAATCTGTCGTCAAGCGCTTGGCTGGCTGGATCGCTGCGATGTCCGCGATCTACTGCCGCCTAGCATTCGAAAAGCCTACCAGCTACCGGAACTTAAACATGCACTAAGTTACTTACATGCTCCACCAACCGAAGCCGACCAACTCGCTTTGCTAGAAGGGCGGCATTTATGTCAGCAACGCCTTATTGTTGAAGAATTACTCGGGCATCACTTAAGTCTGTTAAAACTCCGCAAAGGCGTACAAAGTCACCAAGCCTTGCCTTGCCAGAATAATAGCCAGCTAGGCACTCAACTGCTTGAGCAGCTCCCCTTTGAACTAACCGGTGCACAAAAAAAAGTGTGCAGCGACGTCGACCATGACCTAGGCCAAGCCTTCCCCATGCTACGATTGGTACAAGGCGATGTCGGCTCAGGTAAGACCATCGTTGCGGCCTTGGCAGCCTTAAAGGTTGTAGAGTCGGGTGCTCAAGTCGCTTTAATGGCTCCCACTGAAATTCTTGCCGAGCAACATCTATTGAACTTCAGTCAGTGGTTTGCCGAGCTTAAGCTTCCTGATGGCAACTCGATAGAAATCGCATGGCTAAGTGGTAAGTCAAAGGGCAAGACCCGAGCAGCCGCCTTGGGAAAAATCGCATCGGGTAATGCTCAAGTCGTCATCGGCACACATGCTTTGTTTCAAGATGAAGTGAAGTTTTCACGCTTGGCCCTGGCGATTATCGACGAGCAACACCGCTTTGGTGTTCACCAGCGTTTATCCTTAAAAAACAAAGGGCAAGACTCCGGTTTGGTGCCACATCAGCTCATTATGACCGCCACGCCCATACCCCGGACATTGGCAATGAGCGCCTACGCCGACCTCGACACCTCGGTAATCGATGAACTCCCCCCAGGCAGACAAAAAATAGAAACCTTTGCCATTCCAGATAGTCGACGCTCCGAAATGGTTGAACGGGTTAGAAAATCTTGTGAAGCCGGCTGTCAGGCCTATTGGGTTTGCACTCTTATAGAAGAATCTGAAGCCCTGCAGTGTCAGGCTGCAGAGGAAAGCCTGGCCTGGTTACAAGCTCAGCTAGGAGGTTTGGTTGTCGCCTTGGTTCATGGGCGAATGAAGGCTCAGGATAAAAGCCTAATCATGGATCAGTTCAAAGAAGGGCGTATTGATGTATTGGTTGCTACGACTGTTATTGAAGTCGGTGTGGACGTTCCCAATGCGAACCTTATCGTTATTGAAAGCCCTGAGCGCTTAGGGCTCGCCCAGCTACATCAGTTGCGCGGCCGCGTAGGAAGGGGCGCTTTAAAAAGCTATTGTGCGCTAA